>NZ_CDWTMO010000002.1:72275-72835 GCF_977946435.1 Frankia sp. CgKIO3
CTTGTGAATGGCGGTAGCCGAGCGGCCGGGTTCCAGGTATTCGTCGATGATTTCGACTCCCAGTTCTCGGGCTTGCTCGGCGCACTTGCGCCGCTGGGCCGGCAGGGAGATGCCTTCCGGGTCGTAGTCGGTCTTGACCTGACCTGGTGTCGATACGCGAAGATAGACGACGGCCCGTTTGACCTGCCCGGCTGTCGGGATGTCGTTGCGGAAGTAGCGAATACTGTTCATCTACGATGTTCCTTTCGTCTTCTTGCTTTTGTTACGCCGGGCACGGTTCCGTTGTTTCGGCTCTGAAGTAGCTCGCCACCGGTCGCTCCTCGTCATCCAAAAATCCGAGGTAGCACAGCCGGGTCCTCATGGCGCTCACTGATACTTTGAACATTTCCGCCAGCGCCTCGATGTCCTGCAGACCTCCGGCCCACGCCCGCTTCACCCATGGCCGTGGCATCAGGAAACAGGCGGCGAAGTGGTCGCATATCCGCTCCACCTGCTTCTTCCGGCGGCCTTCGTCACCCGCGCCGAGTCTGGCGTAGATGACCTTTGCGACCGTGTGGTCT
>NZ_CDWTMO010000002.1:73029-74245 GCF_977946435.1 Frankia sp. CgKIO3
TAGGACATTCTTGAACTCGTGGGCCAGGGTGAAACGCCGCCGGCCGGAGTTGTTGCTTTTGTTGACGACCACGAGCCAGCGCTCATCGCGCCACTCCGAAAACCCGGCCATGGTTGGCATTCGCCAGCGCGGCTCTACCCGCACCTCAAGTTCGGGCAGGGCGGCGATCCGCCCCACGTCGGCCGGCGCCTTGTCTATTTCGAGAAGGTGCAGCAAGTTTGTCGCTTGCAGTTCGGCAACGCTGTACGCCTCGCCGTAGGTAAGTGGCCGTACCGGCATGAGCCGCCGCAGCCGCGGAATAATTGATTCTGGGGTAGGGTCCATGAATAGCTTCTATTCTTTCCGTTATTATATTGCTAGGTATGATGGCGTGTTGTTGTATCTTCCGAGTAGCCGGGGCCAGTCTTCCGATACCGGGCGACGATTTCCTGGATACTGGCTTCCGCTTCCCGGATACCGGCCTCGGGCAGGTCATACTCGGCCCGCAGCATGACATCGAGACTCGGAAGGTCTTCGGGGAGCGGGACGCCCGCTAGTAGAAAAAGGTCGCTGGTTCTTACCTCCAGAGTTTTTGCGAGTGCCGCAAGGTTATCGGGCAGTGGATGTTGGACTTCGTCCTGCTCGATTCTCACCAGCGCTGTCTGGCGTACGCCGCTCGCGATAGAAAGCTGCTGGATAGTAAGGCCGCGTTCGTGTCTCATCTGCCTGATGAATCGGCCAAGGCTTTTCGGTGTTTGTTTTGTTCGTTCGTCCACAATGATCCTCCGCTTATAAGGTCATCATAACAGGATTATTCCGATTTCGGAATACGTGGAATTGACAACAATTCCCTATCGGCCCCGCCGCCCCTTATAGGCCCTGCCTATTAACGACCTCTGGCGCCTTCCACAGTTCCCGCACAACCTCGCCAGCCCGTGCCGTACTTACCTGTATAGCTTTGCGCAATGCGTCCCGGGTAATCCCGCCCGTCGTGCGCGGCGCGGTACTCGGCGTCGGCCGCTCTTGCGGCCGACAGCAGACTGTCTTCCGCCTCTGGCCCCGCCGCGTCCTGGCTCGGGGTAGAGCCGGGGACAGCTGCCGTCCCCGGTTTGGGCTCGTCCTCGCCGCGTAGGACGGCCAAGTGCGACAGCAGGCCGAGGACGACCGGCGGCACCGACCCGGCCGCCAGTATGACCGGCCAGCCCAGCGCGACGATCCCGGCCTCGGCCCAATGCCG
>NZ_CDWTMO010000003.1:0-58909 GCF_977946435.1 Frankia sp. CgKIO3
CACATGAGCCCCACCTTGGTGATCCCGAGCTGGCTCCACATCGCGACGTAAGTCGCCACCAGGTCCTCCATGCCCCAGAAAAAGTGGTAGGTCCAGCGGAAGGGCATCTCGACGTTGCCGCCCCGGCCATTCACCAGGCCTGCCACGGGACGATTGTGGAGATACAGGGAACCTGGTTGATCTCGCACTGGTCCGCGACAGGAATGGCGGTGTCGGAGGTGCCACCGACCAGCACGATGTCGACCTTGTCCTTGAAGATCAGGTCGGTTGTCGCGGTCCCGGCGCCATGGCGGTCCGACTCGGAGTCCCGGACGAAGATCTCGACGGGATAGGTGCGGTTCCCCACCTTCACGCCGTCGGCCAGGATCGTGCGCATCGTTTGCAGCACATACGAGTCGACCACGCTGTAACTGCGGAACGCCCCCGTCCGGGACGTCACATAGCCGAGACGTACCTTGCGCGTCGCGCTAGCCGAGGAGGATGAACCCCCGCACGCGGCCAATAGCCCGGCGGCCGGTGCCGCGACCGCCGCAGTCCCGGCCCAGCGAAGCAGGCCGCGCCGGTTAACGGCCCGTCGGCCGCTCTCCCGGGGAGCGGGGACGCCCCCGTCCGCACCGCCAGCCACATCCGTCCTGCCAGCGGCGGGACACCGTCCGCCACCCTCACTACGGTCAGACCTGAGCATGGCACCTGATCCTGCCCCACGCCACCCTGAATCCGACAGCCGGGGTCGGAACTCGGCAGATCCCGGGCGACCAGGGGCGCCTTAGATCCGACATATCGGTGTTTCACTTACCGTCAGCATGGGGATGGATCTTCTCAGTTCACCCCGCAGTATCGGTGCGGCGCACTGCCACTCGCGGTGAGTTCCAGCGTGCCCTGCGCCTTGTCGCGGATTCCGGCCCCGGGCTTGGCGATGTGCACCCCGGAAAGATCCTTCAGTGGCCCGCCGGTGAACTTCACGTTGCCGATCACATTCCCGCCGTCATTACCGGCCACCGGCGTGATCGTGTACTGACCGGCGGTGCCGCCCCAACTGTAGGCACCGGCGGTCCGTTCGACCACGAGCACACCGACGACATTGTCGGACAGCTTCAGGGGATTCGTCCCGGTAACAAGCCGGCATTCCCAGCTGCCATCAATCATCGCCTTGCCATTGATCGCGTCCGGGCTGGTCGTGGTGGGCGTCGGCGAGCCGATGGGGGGAGCCGGCGAAACCGACGGCGCGCTCTTGCCGTCGCCATCGCCGCGCAGGAGTGCATAGCCGCCAACCGCGAGCAACGCGAGGGCCAACGCAACGGCCAAAGGACCGATCCAACCCTGATGAAGCCAGGCGAGGCGATCCTCGCCGGAGAGGTCCTCGTCGTCCGGCTCATCCCGGGCATCCCCCGGTTCCCGCAGCCCCACCGCGCGGGCATCACGTCCGGAGGCCCGCCGCCCAGGCCCGGAATGGCCGCCGGCCCCGGCGCCCTCCTCATGCCGGCCAGCATGCCCACGGCTCCTGGCGCCGGTTCCGCCAGCGCGACCGGCCCGGTCCGCGGTGCCACGCCGGCGCTCGCCGCCGTTCGCCGCACCCCGCTCACCCGATCGCGTCGATCCGGATGACCGGATGGGCTGAGGAGCCGAGACCGGTTGGAGATTGTTGGTGTCGGTCACTGGATTCGGGGTGCGGCGGCGGTCGGCAGGCACACTGCGACCACTCGGTTTGCGCACCGACCGGGAGGGCTGCCAGCCGCTGTCGTCATCCGGCGCGGGGCCGGCACCTCTGGCCTTTCCCGATCCCCGCCGGGGCACCAGGGACGTCCTCTCCGAGGGAGACTCGGGTCGGCGCCCCACCGGCGGCAACGGAGTTCCGACCAGGCCACGCGCACCGGTCCCGGCCGGCGGCGCGGAGGCGTCTGGCCGATACAGCGGACGAGCGGTCGTCATCGTCTCCTCGACCCGAGGTACAGCCAGGTCGGCGGGCCGACCGCTGGCCCGCGACGCATCGGCGCCGGCCTCGGGAGCCGCCCGCCGCTCCGGGGCCGCGAGCGCCCGGCCGCGGGCCGGAGCGGGCAGCCCGTTCTGGCCGGGCAACCGGTCAGTCGGACCGGCCAACGAGTCCCTCGGTCCAGATGCCCGATTCGCCGGCATCCGCCAGTCGCTCCCCGTCGCAGTCTCCACCGACGATCGTCGCCGGGCCACCGGGAGCGGTCCGGAGAGCGGGTCCTCACGGCCGGGGACCAGTCCGGCGATCCCGTTGGGCCCGTTGGACGGGAGAGGACGGACGACGTCTTCGGTGCCGGACAGGGGAGTCCGCCAGCCTGCGAGATCCGCTCCGCCGTCGCGGGGGTCCCGCGGACGATCCTGGCGGGAGCGCAGACGGTCCTGGCGGGAGTGTGGGGGCAGTCCCCCGGAACCGCCGTTGCCCCCAGAACCGCCGTTCGGGCCCCTTCTTCCCGGACCCGGGTCCCTGCCGGGACGACTCGACGCCGATCCCGACAGATAGGCTGCCGCGCCCCCGAATCCGCGGGGCGGAGTTGATGAGGTCGCGCCCGGACCGGCGGATCCACCGCCACCGGGACGGACCCCGCCGGCCTCCCGGTTCAGGGGGCCCGGGCCCGCTGCGGGCGCGCCCGCACCGGGCAGTTGAACGCGGGGCGAGCTGTGCCCGTTCCAAGGATCCGTCGAGGAGTATGCGGTTCGGGGCCCGGCATCGGGCGGCGGTGCGGCGGCGGTCACGCCAAAGCTCCCGGGCACCACCGGGAAGGCCGGGCCGGTGACCCGGCTCGGGGTGCCCGACTGGCCCGGAGCTCTCCTGAGGTCCGCCGACGATGTGGGGACAGCCCGGGACGGTGGCGCGGGAACCGGTCGGGCGGAGATCGGAAACCCGCCGGTGAACGGGTCTGCGGAAGCGCCACCCCCCGATCTCGTCCCGGAGGTGGTCCCCGCCGCCCCGCCGGCCCGTGGGGAACGGCCCATCTGCACCGGTCCCGACGGCGGACCGGTCGGGACCGGATAGGCCTCTCGAGCGGGCCCGCCCACCTGCAGGTCGGGCGGCCTCGCAGCCGTCCTGGACGCCGCGGGCGGTGGCGGGGACGCCGAGGGGAGGTAGGACGTCGGCCGGGACGCGGTCGGTGGCGGACCGGCGGAAACCCGAGGACCCCTGGAAACAGAAGGAACAGGAGGAGCCACCGGAGCGGCGGATGACACCGCCGGGGTAGACGGGCCAGCGGGAGCGGGGGGGGTCACCGAGATGCCCGGCGGGCGTCCACCGGCGGGTCCCGGCGCCGGACCGTCCCAGGTGGTGGTCACGTCGAAGGGATCGGCGGGACGCGCACCGCCGCCTGCCGGCGGCATGGCCGGTCCCGGTCCCGGCGCCGGCTCACGCCGGGGCCAGGGAGTCGAATCCCAGGACGTGGGCGCGGGCTCACGGGAGACAGGACGGGCTGCCTGCTCGCCCACCCGCTCCACCGCGAAGAAATCGTCGTCACGACGGGAGGCAGCCGGGCGCCCCGTGGCACCGTCGCGGTCGGTGTCGTAGGTCGTCACAGAACTGTCACCCGCCTCCGGGCGCGGGCGCCGGACGTCGGCGACGTTATCCCGGATTCAGGCATCATGGCCACTGAACCGCTGTATTTGATCATAGGGCGGCATCTCCTGCCCCCCTGGTCAGCACGATGCGGGCAGTCATCGTGTGGACGTGCGTCGGGTAAATGTGTGATCTGGCCACGCCACCGGGTCCCCCGCCCGGGCGGACGAATGCACGTGGGGCAGCCTCGCTCCGGGAGGAGCGGTCTCGGGATGTGTCCCGGAGAACCGCACCGCCATGACCGCCCGTTGATACGTGAAGGACGTCTTAATCACATCGCCAACGAAAAAGCAATAGCACTCTCGTCCGTCGTCCCGCAGCCCATCTAGGCATGTGATAATAGTTCTGTCAACCCACTGTACACCGGTAATCGTCATCGTTTGTCACGGCAGGCGGCATAGATCTCCCGCACGATGCGCTGCGACGACTCGGACTGGACGTTGTCGCTGAACCGCTGGTACTCCTCCTGGGTGTAGTCGGCTTCCAGCTTCTCCAGCGTGCAGGTGCAATAGCCTTCGTTACCGTTGCTGACGTCGAGGCACGAGCTGAGATATGCCCGACGGACCTCCGGGGAGTAACGGCCCTTCCCCACCGCGGCCGGCCCGGCCGCGGTCCCGGAGCCCGATCCACCGCCGCCGAGGGCGAGGAATCCGATGACGCCGAGCCCGAGGCAGACGAGAACGACGGCAGCGCCGATCAGCAGCGGCGGACGGTCGCGCACGTACTGGACGAGCGCGGTGACCCGTGCCGGCAGCCCGCCGGCCTCGGCACGCCGGGCCGTCGCCCCGCGCCGAGCCGTCGCCCCGCGCCGGGAGGTGGGCCCGGACGGTGCCCATCCACTGTCGTGCTCGTCGAACGACCCGGCATACGGCTCCGGCCCGCCGTCCGGATCGCCGTCCCACCGCGGTGTGCCGTCCGCCGCACCACCGGTGGACGGGGCGTACGTCGCCGCCATGCCCCCGACACGCCGGATCTCGCCAGTCGAGTCGCCGTCGCCCCAGGTCGTCTGCGCTGCGGCCGGCCCTGCGGGCGCAGCCACCGGATCGACGGGATCCGCCGCACCCGCGCGGCGGGCCGGACCGGTCAGATCGCCCCACTCCGACGGCCCGCGCGGTGCAATGACGTCCGCGGCCGGTTCCCCCCACCGGCCGCGCTGGCCGGTGGGGCCGTAGGGTGCCAGCCCCTGTGTGTCCGGCGCTGATGGCGTGGCCACCGGGCCGCTCAGGGGGCGGGGTGAATCGGTGAGCGCCCCGCCCCAGCTCGGCGGTGCCGGAGCCGCTTCCACCGCACTGGGCCCGGAATCGGGCGACGAGCCGGCAGCGCCGGGCCGCCCACCGAACGAACCGCCCTGCGCTCCTACGTCGGACCCGGCCCGACCGGATCCAGGCTCCCCGACCGGACCGGTACCGAAGGCGGGCCCACCGGGATGGTTACCGAATCGCGCCAAGGCCGACGGACCGGCCGGCGGCGCTGCCGATGACGGCTGCCAGGTCTGGGCGGCCTCGTCCCAGACATAGGCACCGTCATCGCTGACCCAACGGCCGTGCTCGTCGAGACGCATCTGTCGTCCTTCATGCCGGAGACGGACCGCTTCCAGGGTGCCATGTCGGGTAAGAGCCCGGATCGACCGGGTACCGCCGGTGGTTGACACACCACGGGCACGCCCGTCGGGCTCGCGCACCAGCGAGCGATACCTCACGCGACGGCTACCGCCTCGCAGGACGCCCGACGACCACGCATGACGTGCATCGTCGGTCACGGACTGGCAGTCACCATGATCTCCGCCTTCTGGAACTCCTTCAAAGTTGCGTATCCCGTCGTCGCCATTGCCGTGCGCAGGCCGCCGGCCAGGTTGAGGACACCGGTGCTGGTCGCCGTGCCCGGACCGGTCACGATCTGCGCGAGCATCCCGGTCGGGGCCACCGGCGACCAGCGTCCCCGCGGCAGGTCGGAGTGCAGCACGTCCATCGGCCAGACCCCGCCCTGGCCCGGGGCCTCCCCCGCGGCCGCGAGCGCCGCGTCCACCATGACCGCGTCCGCGCCGCAGGCCACCGCCTTCGCGACGTCACCGCCAGTCCGAAGGTCACCATGCGCGACGACGTGGACGTAGCGGCCGCCCGACTCGTCGAGATAACGCATGCGCGCACCGGCCGCGTCCGCGATGGCGGTGGCGAGCGGCACGCCGACCCCGAGCTCGTCCCGGGTACGGTCACCAAAGCCGGACCCGACGCCCACGATGACACCGGCCGCCCCGGTGCGCATGAGGTGCAAGGCGGTGGAGAACGACGCGCACCCGCCGACCAGCACCGGGATGTCCAGCTGCCCGATGAACCGTTTGAGGTTGAGCGGCTCGCTGCGGCGGGACTGATGCTCCGCCGAAACCGCCGTACCGTGGATGACGAGCAGATCGATCCCGGCGGCCAGTACGTGCGGGCACAGGGCCTTGACCTTCTGCGGGCGCAGCGCCGCGGCCACGACCACCCCAGCGTCCCGAAGCTCGGTGAGACGCTGCGCGATCAGCCCCGGCTGGACCGGCGCGGAGTACAACGCGCGCAGCCGATCGGTTGCCGCGTCCGGGCCCTGGGCGGCCCCGATCTTGCTGAGCTCGGCGATGTGGTTCTCCGGCTCCTCGTACCGGGTCCACAGCCCCTCGATGTGCAGAACACCGAGACCACCGAGCCGGCCGAGCGCGATCGCCGACGCGGGTGAGGTCACCGCGTCGGCCGGAGCGGCCACGAGCGGCAGGTCGAACCGGTAGGCGTCGATCTCCCAGGCAAGCGAGACGTCCGCCGGGTCACGGGTCCGACGGGATGGAATGATGCCGACGGCGTCGAGACCATACGCGATCCGCGCGCTCTTGCCGATGCCGATCTGGATCTCTGCCACTACTGGCGCCTCCTGATTGGGCCGGCAGGCGCGTGCCGACCGGAAAACCGACGTATCTGCTCCACGACTGACCGAACATCCCGGTGACCCGGTGACCAGATGACCAGGTGACCGCGCACGAGACGCGACGGCCGTCACCGGCCTGGGGACGGCCCGGCGACGGCCTGGTCGGTCGCGCGGCGCGACGACGTCAGCGCGCGGAGTTGTAGTTCGGCGCCTCGACGGTCATCTGGATGTCGTGGGGGTGACTCTCGATCAGCCCCGCCGAGGTAATACGGATCAACTGCGCCTCGTCCTGCATCCGCCGGATGGTGGGCGAGCCGGTGTAGCCCATCGCCGCCCGCAGACCGCCGACCAGCTGATGGGCCACGGCCTCCAGTGGACCCCGATAGGGCACCTGACCCTCGACGCCCTCGGGAACCAGTTTGTCATCGGAGAGCACGTCGTCCTGGAAGTACCGATCCTTCGAGTACGACCGCGCGCTGCCGCGGCTACGCATGGCGCCGAGCGAGCCCATGCCCCGGTAAGCCTTGTACTGCTTGCCGTTAATGAAGATCAACTCTCCTGGGCTCTCGTCGACACCGGCCAGCAGGCTGCCCAGCATGACCGTGTCGGCGCCGACGGCGATGGCCTTCGCGATGTCACCCGAGTACTGCAGGCCGCCGTCTCCGATCACCGGCACACCGTGCTCCCGGGCGACGCGCGATGCCTCGTAGATGGCCGTGACCTGGGGGACGCCGACGCCGCTCACCACCCGGGTGGTACAGATCGAGCCGGGCCCGACCCCGACCTTGATGGCGTCCGCCCCGGCCGCGATCAGCGCCGCCGCACCGGCCCCGGTCGCCACGTTGCCACCGATCACGTCGAGCGGCCGGCCGTCCACCCCGGTCGGCATGTCGGTCTTGATCCGGCGCACCACGTCGGGCACGGCTCGATGATGCCCGTGCGCGGTGTCCACGACGAGGAAGTCGACCCCGGCGGCGACGAGGACCTGGGCGCGCTTGTAGGCGTCCTCCCCCACACCGACGGCGGCGCCGACCATCAGCCGGCCATCGGTGTCCTTGGTGGCGTGCGGGTACTGCTCCCGCTTGGTGAAGTCCTTGACTGTGATCAGACCGCGCAGCCGATCACGCTCGTCCACGATCGGCAGCTTCTCGACCTTGTGGCGGCGGAGCAGGGCGAGCGCGTCCTCCGGCGAGACGCCCACCGGTGCGGTGATCAGCGGCATCGGGGTCATGACGTCCTGCACTCGACGCGAGTAGTCCCGCTCGAAGCGGATGTCCCGGTTCGTCACAATGCCGACCAGCCGGCCGTCGGATTCCGTCACCGGGACACCCGAGATCCGGTATCTCGCCATGAGGACGTTCGCGTCCTCCAAGGTGGCGTCGGGCCCGCAGGTCACCGGTGCGGTGATCATCCCGGACTCGGAACGCTTCACCATGTCGACCTGCTGCGCCTGCTCGTCGATCGAGAGGTTGCGATGCAGTACCCCGACCCCGCCCTGGCGCGCCATCGCGATGGCCATGCGGGCCTCGGTCACCGTGTCCATGGCCGACGACACCAACGGCACGGCGAGATCGATGCTCCGCGACAGGCGGGTCGTCGTGTCCGCCTCCGCCGGTACCAGGTCGGAGGCGGCCGGAAGCAGCAGCACGTCGTCGAAGGTCAGCCCGAGCATCGCCAGCTTCGGCGGTACCGCGGCGGCATCGGCCCCCAGCAGGTCGGGACGCGCGCCGACGTGGGTGCCCACCCCGGCCGGCAACGTGAAATCGGTGGCGAGGGGACCGTTCATGGCACCTTCCATTCCGCGTTGACCGAGGCCGCGGACCCAGACCGACGCCGCGGCACGAGCCCCGCCCGCCGTCCTGGAGCGACGGGTCGCGCGCAACGGCGGAAAAGTATACCTACTACCAGAACCGGGCACCGAGCGGCGGCACAGACTCCATCGTAGAGGTCACCGGCACATATCGGCGGTTCCGGCGTGACCGACATCGCCCGTGACCGACATCGCCATGGATAACATTTTTCTATACCACAGCGCCACCCACCGGGCCTGATCGGGACCCGCACGCCCAGCAGAACAGCGGACCGACCGCGACGGACTATGTCCAGAGCGCCGCGCATCGGTGCCGAGACTCCGGATCGGGACCACTAAGCAGTCTGGGCAAGCGTAGCGTGGTCGTCGTGAGCGACGAGCCTGTCGACCCCTTCGCGGGCGACCCCGAGGATCCGGCTGCCGAGCTCGCGCGCCTCGACTCCATTGACGACCTCGACCTGCTCGAACCGCTGTCCTTGCACGAGCGGGAGGAAGTCCTCGCCGAGCTGGGAGACCTCGACGTCTTCCGCACGCTGCTCGAGCCGCGCGGCTACCGCGGCCTTGTCGTCGACTGCGAGGGCTGCGCCGAGCCCCACTTCTTCGACTGGGACCTGCTGGCTGGCAACCTGCGCAACCTTCTCAACGAGGGGCGGACGAGAGTCCACGAGCCGGCGTTCGCGCCGGACCCGTCGTGCTACGTCAGCTGGGATTACGCCCGCGGCTTCGCCGACGGGATCTACGAGGCATCCGCCGCCTCGGAGGCGGACTCGCGCTGAGGCGGACTCGCGTCGCCGCCTGACCGGACACCCGGCCGGGGTGGATGCTGCGCGCCGACGGAGCGCGGCCGGCGGTGGCCACGCTAATTCCCGCTCAGGCCGTGTGACCAGCCGACCACCGGGGTAGGCGTTCGACCGTCAACAAAAGTTCCGCCGGACCTGCGGATCCGGCGCGGTCGGTCAGCCATGACGGAACACGGCGCCGGCCGGAAGTCCCGCGGCCGACTCGGACCCTGATCCGCCTGAGATCCCTGGACATCCAGGGACTTCCCGACCGTGCAACGGCCGGGCGGAACGACCCGTGACGCGGGCTCACCCGGGTGAAATTTCAAGATCACTCAGAGGGTGACCCGGTACTACGGTGAAGTGGCGGCGCTTGCCGCTCAGGTCGAAAGGGGGCTCAGATCGATGACCGACGTCCGACGACTTCCAGGCCCCGGCGCGGAGAAGTGGGAATGGCAGCTGCACGGGGCGTGCCGTGGTGAGAGCACGGAGCTCTTCTTCCACCCGGAGGGCGAACGGGGGCCGGCCAGAGCCGCCCGTGAGGCCGCGGCCAAGGCGGTCTGCGCCCGCTGCCCAGTCATCCGCGCCTGCGGTGAGTACGCGCTGACCGCCCGGGAGCCCTATGGCGTATGGGGCGGGCTGAGCGAGTCCGAACGGGATGCGATCCTCACCGGCCGCTCCCGGCGGGGGGCCACGAGACGCACCCCGGCCCGGCCCGGACTCGCACCGGCCTGCTGAGAGAGGGCGGCCAGGGGCCGATAGGCGGACGGGTCGGGATAGCCGGTCCTGGTCTCCTGGACCACCCACGACGGGTGAGCGACCCGACAGCGACCCGACGCGGCAGCGACCCAACGCGCCGGAGCCCGGTCGATCATCAAGGACCGACCGGGCTCCGGACGTACCAGGGCCCGGGGGCCGGGCCGCACCCGGCGAGGCCCCACGACGCCGATCCGGTCAGAAACCCGGGCCCTGCGGGTGACTGTGCCCGTGCCCGTGGCCGCGGCCGTCCTGGGGAGCGGGCTCCGCCGGCTTCTCGACGACCAGACCCTCGGTGGTGATGAGCAGAGCCGCGATCGAGGCGGCGTTCGCCACCGCCGACCGGGTGACCTTGACCGGGTCGACGACGCCGGCCGCGATCAGATCGGTGTACTCGCCGGTGGCCGCGTTGTACCCACGACCCGGCTCGAGCTCCTTGACCTTGGAGACGATGACCGCGCCCTCCAGACCAGCGTTGCGCGCGATCCACGACAGCGGAGCGTCGAGCGCGGAGCGCACGATCCGTACCCCGGCGAGCTCGTCCCCGGTACGGCCAAGCCCGTCGTCGAGCACGGACGCCACGTGGGTGAGCGCGGAACCGCCGCCGGCGATGATGCCCTCCTCGATGGCCGCGCGGGTGGCCGACACGGCGTCCTCGAGGCGGTGCTTCTTCTCCTTGAGCTCCACCTCGGTGGCGGCGCCGACGCGGATGACCGCGACCCCACCGGCGAGCTTGGCCAACCGCTCCTGCAGCTTCTCGCGGTCCCAGTCGGAGTCGCTGACCTCGATCTCCTGCTTGAGCTGACGCACCCGATCTGCGATCGAGGAGGCCTCGCCAGCCCCGTCGACGATGGTGGTGTTGTCCTTGTCCACCGTGACCCGCCGGGCCCGGCCCAGGTCGGCCAACGTCACCGCATCGAGGGAGAGACCGACCTCCGAGGCCACCACCTGGCCGCCGGTAAGCACGGCAATGTCCTGCAGCAGTGCCTTGCGGCGGTCCCCGAACCCGGGAGCCTTGACCGCGACGACCTGGAAGGTCTTGCGGATCGAGTTCACCACCAGGGTGGACAGGGCCTCGCTCTCGACCTCCTCGGCGATGATCAGCAGCGGCTTGCGCTCCTGGACGACCTGCTCCAGCACGGGCAGGATTTCGTTCAGCGCCGAGATCTTGCCCGGGTAGAGCAGGACGTAGGCGTCCTCAAGCACGGCCTCCTGGGCCTCGGCGTCCGTGACGAAGTACGGCGAGATGTAGCCCTTGTCGAACTGCATGCCCTCGGTCAGTTCAAGATCCAGCCCGAGGGTCTGGCTCTCCTCGACCGTGATGACGCCATCCTTGCCGATCTTGTCGATCGCCTCGGCGATCAGTTCCCCGACCTGCGAGTCCTGAGCGGAGATGGCGGCGACCTGGGCGATGGTCTCCTTCGAGTTGACCTCGATGGCCTGCTTCAGCAGGGCCGCGGAGACGGCCTCGACGGCGGCCTCGATGCCCAGTTTCAGCGCCAGTGGGGCGGCCCCCGCGGTCACCTGCTTGAGACCGAAGCGCACCATTTCCTGGGCTAGCACGGTCGCCGTCGTGGTGCCGTCGCCAGCCACGTCGTTGGTCTTGGTGGCGACTTCCTTCGCGAGCTGGGCACCCAGGTTCTCGTAGGGGTCCTCCAGCTCGATCTCGCGCGCGATCGTCACCCCGTCATTGGTGATCGTCGCGGCGCCGTAGTGCTTGTCGATGACGACGTTGCGACCACGCGGGCCGATCGTCACCTTGACCGCGTTGGCCAGGGCGTTCACCCCGTGCTCGAGCGCGCGGCGGGCGTCCTCGTTGAACGTCAGAATCTTCGGCATACCTGGTTGTCCTCCCGACACCGAATACCGGTGGAAAACAGCAGGAGCGCGCCCCGCCGGCGGGCCCGGCGGGAACCGGGCGGCCGCCAGCGGGACGCGCCCCTTGGTGCTACCGGCGAGCGGCCTACTTCTCGATGATCGCGAGAACGTCGCGAGCGGAGAGCACGAGGTACTCCTCGCCCGAGTACTTGACCTCGGTGCCGCCGTACTTGCTGTAGAGCACCACGTCGCCGACCTTGACGTCGAGCGGGACGCGCTTGCCGTCCTCGAACCGACCCGGGCCGACCGCGAGAACGATGCCCTCCTGGGGCTTCTCCTTCGCCGTGTCCGGAATCACGATCCCGGACGCGGTGGTCTGCTCCGCGTCGGAGGGCTGCACGACGATACGGTCCTCGAGAGGCTTGATAGCAACCTTGGTGGCGGTCGTCACGATCGACCTCCCCCTTCCTGCGCTGGATGAGAGAGCGACCCTGGCGGCCTGCCGTCGCGGGTGAACAGGCGCCTGTTGTCGCTGGCACTCTCACGTGCCGAGTGCCAACTTAGCACCCGCGCCGCAGACGTCAACCAAGACGGTCGGATCTGACAAGACGGCGGGAATTCAGGTCGTCCCGAGCCGACCCCTGGCCAAGACCCGGCCCCCTTCGCGGCGGCCCGCTCCCACCGGTCGGCGCCCGGCGCCACGGGGCCCCATGAGCACATGAGCGCACGGGGACATGGGGCACCATGAGGACATGATCTGGATGTGGGAGGCCAAGGCGGCGGCCGGCCGGGCGGGCGGCCTGCGGGACTGGGCGATCGATGCGCTTGCGGAGCGAGACGGCGAGGTCTACGTCAGCAGCCAACGGGGCGAGGATCTCATCGTCATCATGCTGCGGACGCCGCCCGATGCGGGCACGTCCGCGCAGACTACCGGGGACACCCGCTGCCCGCTGCCGGAGCCACCGGCCGAGCTGACGAACGGCGATCCGCGTGCCTGGCGGTTCGAACAGGTCAGGGCTCGGCCCGAGAGGTGATGAGCAACGTCGCCTCGACGCGGTCGAGCAGCTCCGCGTAACCAATGGTGTCGATCTTCCGGACCCGCATCACGTAGGCATCTCCGCCGGAAGGCTGGTAGTAACCGCGACGCAGCCCAATGTCGACAAAACCGAGCCGGCTGTAGAGGGCGCGGGCCGCCTGGTTGTCGGTGCGGACCTCCAGCCCGCAGCTGCGGGCACCCGCCCGCCGGGCGTCACGCAGCAGGGCGATCATCAGACGGGCGCCCACCCCCCGCCCGCGCATCCGGGGCACAACGCCGATCGTCTGGATGTAGGCGCCGTCCTTGGCGAGCGCCAGCCCCGCATAACCGACGATCGCGGACGTGTCGTGCGTCGGGACGCCCTGTGGACGCCACAGCGCCGTCAGGTACCGTCGCTGCTCGCCCTGCGCGAGTTCGGACCAGAACAGCTCGGCCGTCCACGGATCGATGTCGAATACCGTCTGCTCCAGCTCGGCGACCATCGCCACGTGCCACCAGCGCATTGGAACGAGGAGCAGATCCGGCCCATCCGGACCGGTAGGGTGTGATCGCGGCTGCGTCAAACCGTGACCGGCTTCGGTGTGTGCGGTTCGGTCGCGTCCGGCCGCCGCAGGTAGAGCGGGACGAGGGGCTGGGGAGCGCGCCCGGCCAGCACGTCGGCCCCGGCGAGACCGACGAGCAGCTCTGGCCGGGGATAGCCGTCGTCCGCCTGGTCTGCGCCGGGCACGGGCGCCTCCCCGGCCGTGGTACCGGCTGTGGCCGCGGCGAGTTCGACGAAGAGCTCCGGGTAGAGCACCGTTCCCGGGCCGACGACGCGGTCGACACCGAGGCCGCGCAGGAACCGGACGACGTCGGCCGGACGGCCAACGGCCGGATCGCCGACCCGCACCCCGTCGCGGTAACAGGCCCAGAAGACCTCGCGCCGACGGGCATCCGTCACGACGGCGACGGAGCCGCCGGTGGCGGCACCGATGGCATCCAGTGAGCACACCCCGTGCACCGGCACGCCCAGTGCGTCAGCGAAGGCGGCGGCGGTCACCATCCCGACCCGCAGACTGGTGAACGGCCCGGGACCGGCGCCCACGACCACGACGTCGAGATCGGTGGGGCGGGCACCCCCCTCGGCAAGCACCGCGCGCATCGACGACGCCAGCAACTCCCCGTGGCGGCGGGCGTCGACGGTGACCATGACCGCTCGCGGCCACACGTGCACCCCGAGCGCGGCGCGCTCGCCACCCGTCCCACTCACCGGCCGCGCGGGGTCGGACGACGTCAGCTCGGCAAGCGCGACCGAACACGCTGCCGTGGATGTGTCAAGAGCCATCACCAGCACTCGTCCAGACTACGGATCGCCTCGCCGACCACGGCGGGCACCCGCTCCACCACCACGATGCCACCGATGTCACGCCGCGCGCGGCGGGTCGATGCGGGGAGTCTCAACTCACCGGCGCACGTGCGCGCAGCCGTTCGATCCAGCTGGCCCCGGACGGGACGAGGCGGACTATCCGAGTCTCCCCGACCTCATCGGCACGTGGCCGGGAGATCACGATCTCCAGATGATCCTGCGTGAGACGTTCCACAAGACCGACGCCCCACTCGACCACGGTGACCGAGGTGTCGACGTCGGCGTCGAGGTCGAGATCGTCGACCTCGGCGACCCCACCGAGCCGGTAGGCGTCCACGTGCACGAGGGGAATCCGCCCATCCGGGTAGATCCGGGCCAGCACGAACGTCGGCGAGGTGACCGTTTCCCGCACGCCCAGCCCGGCCGCGATCCCCTGGGCCAGGACCGTCTTGCCCGCGCCAAGCGGGCCGGAGAGCACGAGCAGGTCCCCGGGTCGCAGCAGGGTGGCCAACCAGGCCCCGAACTCCCGCATGCGCTCCGCCGTGGACACCTCGACCGTGTTCATGTGCCTTCCGTCGTCGCCTCGCTCCGGGGCCCGCGTGGGGAGACGGAGAATGTCTCGGACCGTGCCGACCGACCGGCCCGTGCCGACCCCGACCGACCGGTCCGTCCCGACCGACCGGTCTGTGCCGGCGCCGACCGGTCGGCCCGTACCGACCGCGGGCGCGGCATGGCGCGTGGCACCATCGCCTGCCGTGCCATCTCCCGGATGGCGGCGTTCACCACGTCCGGGCGTTCCAACATGATGGCGTGCCCGGCGCCCTCCTCGACGATGAGCTCCGCCCGGGGCAACACCTCCGCCAGGGTGCGGCTGTGGGCAAGCGGGGTCATCAGGTCGGCGTCCCCGACGATGAGCACGGTCGGGATCTCCGCCAGCCGCTCGGCCGCCACGAGCCGATCGTGGTCGAGCAGGGTGGGCAGGAACGCCGCGATGACCGGGATCGGGGTGTCCGCGACCATGGTCGCCAGGAAGGAGACCACCGACGGCGGTAGTTCGGTCGATCCGAACCCGATGCGCCGCGTCAGCTCCCACGACAGGTCGCTGCCCCGCCGCCGGGCACGTTCGAGCAGGCTCGGCGCGTGCCGCATACCGACCGCGAAACCCGGCAGAACGCGGCGCACCACCCCGGTCACCGACGCCGGCAGCCCGAAGGTCAGCCGGGCCAGCTCACCGGCGCTGGTGGCGAGCAGGGCCACCCCGACGATGCGGTCATCGAACAGTTCCGGGTGGGTGTCGGCCAGACCCAGCACCGTCATGCCGCCCATCGAATGGCCCACCAGGATGATCGGCCCCCGGGGGA
Source organism: Frankia sp. CgKIO3 (assembly GCF_977946435.1). Taxonomy (NCBI): domain Bacteria; kingdom Bacillati; phylum Actinomycetota; class Actinomycetes; order Frankiales; family Frankiaceae; genus Frankia; species Frankia sp. CgKIO3. Next base: position 15,369 of record NZ_CDWTMO010000003.1, read on the forward strand.
CCCGCTCGGTGATCACTCGGAAGAGGTCGTCGGCGAGTACGTCGATGGTGCAGTTCTTGACCTCGGACGGCCCGGAACGCCCATGCGCCCGCTGATCATAGAAGACCATCCGGCCGAGGTCCGTGAGCGCCCGCTGCTGCAGGATCCAGGAATCGGCCGTGACGCAGAACCCGTGGACGAACACCAGCGTCACCGGGGCGTCCGACGGGCCGATCTCCTCGATGTACAGCGGAATACCGTCCCCCGCGATCACGGTGGTGACCCAACCCCTGATCGGCTCGATCCGCGCGTCGGACGCGAGATCGGCCATCCCACGCCGACGGCGGATCATCCGCCGCTCGGCGACCAGGCCCGCCGCGACGGCAGCGGCACCGACCACCCCGAGCGACCCCGTGGCCCGAGCCGAGCGGAAACCCGCGATCGCACCCACGGTCTTCGCCATCGGCGCCACCTCTCCTCGGTGCCTCTTCTGCACCGATGATGCACCCGGCCACGCCGGCCGACGGGCCCCCCGGCCGGGACGTGGGGGGCGTCAGCCGGGGCCTGGGGAGCGTCGGATGTGCGGCCGGGGCCGCTTACCGGGCCTGTACGCGGATCCCGTGCTCAGGCGAAGCCCGGCATCGGGAAGGCGGCGGTCAGCTCGGTGACCTGCTCCCGGACCCGGGTGATGGTCGCGGTGTCGCCGGCCACGGCGGCCTTGACGACATCGTCGATCCAGCCGGCGAGCACCGGCATGTGACCGGCGCCCAGGCCGCGGGTGGTGATGGCGGCGGTTCCCAGTCGGATACCGGACGGGTCGAAGGGCCTGCGCTGGTCGAAGGGCACCGCGTTGTAGTTCAGCTCGATCCCGGCCTGGTCGAGCGCCCGGGCCGCGGGCTTGCCGCCGATGTCCCTGCCGGTCAGGTCGATCAGGATCAGATGGTTGTCGGTACCGCCGGTGACCAGGTCGAAGCCCCGCTCCACCAGGGCCTCGGCCAGCGCGCGGGCGTTCGCCACGACCGCGTGCGCGTAGTCGCGGAACGCGGGTGCCACCGCCTCACGCAGGGCGACGGCGATCGCCGCGGTGGTGTGGTTGTGCGGCCCGCCCTGCAGGCCCGGGAACACCGCCTTGTCGATCGCGGTGGCGTGCTCGGCGTCGGAGAGGAGCATCGCCCCGCGCGGGCCGCGCAGCGTCTTGTGCGTGGTGGTGGAGATCACCGGGGCGTGCCCCACCGGCGAGGGGTGTGCCCCGCCCGCGATCAGCCCGGCGATGTGCGCGATGTCCGCGACGAGCACCGCCCCGACCTCCCGCGCGATCGCGGCGAACCCCGGGAAGTCGATCGTCCGCGGGATCGCCGTACCGCCGCAGAAAATAATCCTGGGACGCTCGGCCAGGGCGAGGTCGCGCACCTGGTCCAGGTCGATGCGGCCGGTGCCGGCGCGCACGCCGTACCGGACGCTGCGGAACCACGTGCCGGTCGCGGAGACGCTCCAGCCGTGGGTCAGATGGCCGCCCATCGGCAACGACAGGCCCATCACGGTGTCCCCTGGCTCGGCGAAGGCCAGATAGACGGCGAGGTTCGCCGGGGAACCCGAGTACGGCTGGACGTTGGCGTGCTCGACCCCGAACAGCGCCTTGGCACGGTCGACCGCAAGCGTCTCGATCGGATCGATGACCTGCTGGCCCTCGTAGTAACGCCGACCGACGTAGCCCTCGGAGTACTTGTTGGTCAGCACGGAGCCGGACGCCTCCAGCACCGCGGTAGAGACGTAGTTCTCCGACGCGATCAGCCTGATCGACGAGAACTGGCGCGTGGCTTCGGCCTCGACGAGACCGGCGAGTTCGGGATCGGCGACGGCGAGGTGGGGAATCGGTGGTTGATGCACCTTGACCTCCGGCAGGTCTGATCCGGCCGGGGGTGCCCAGGCGCGCGGCACCGTTCCGCTCGATCGCTCCCCGGTGGTCAGTTCCACCTCGATGCGCCAGTCACGACTCCGGGCCGAGTCTAGGGAATGGGCCCCGCCCCACGGCACCGGATCCACGCCGGTGCGACGCGTCGCGACGGCACCGGGCGTCGTGAAGACGACAAATATCGTGAAGAAGACAAGCCGGGCGTAGGCCACAGCGCCGACGCCCGCCGGACCGGGTGGGAGCGGGCCGACTACCGTGGAAGTGCTGCCCCCGGCTGGATCGACTGGATCGACTGGATCGAGAAGCCGGGAGCGGGCGGATCCGGTGGGATCAGATCGATCAGCGGATGTGGACCGGAGGCGGAGATCGTGCGGCTGAGGTGGCACAGGAGCAAGGACATCCCGGCGAGCGCCGGCCGTCGTCTGACGGGCCCGGAGCGCGCCGCCGCGCTGGGGGTGCCGGACGACACCGAGCCGGCCGAGGGCCCCGGCGCCGCGGCTCCGGCTCCGGTGTCGGCCGGGCCGGTGATGCTGACACTGACTACCCGTTCCCGTCTCGAGGAGGCCGAGCGCGAGGCCGCCGTCTCCCGCCCCGTGCGTCGGCGGATGGAGCGCGGCTCGCTCGGCGGCCACGTGTCGCCCACCGGCGGTCACGGTTCCGGCGGTGCCTGCGGCCCCGGCGGCTGCGGCTGAGCCCGCATCCCGCATCTTCGACTCGTCCGGCGCTGCCCGAGAGGCCGCCCGACGGGCTGTCATCAGACGTAGCGGCGGGGGACCCGAGCCCCGACCCGGCTGACGATCTCGTAGTTGATGGTGCCCAGCGCCGCAGCCCAGTCGTCCGCGGTCGGTTCGCCGCGGTCACCGGGGCCGAAGAGCAGCACCTCGTCGCCGGCCGCCACCTGGTCGTCACCCACATCGAGGACGAACTGATCCATGCAGACCGTGCCGGCGATGCGGCGGCGCCGCCCGCCGAACAGCACCTCCGCGGTGTTCGTCGCGGACCTGGGGATGCCGTCGGCGTAGCCCAGCGGCACCACGGCGAGCGTCGTCTCGCGTGTTGTCGTGTACCGGTGCGCGTAGGAGACGCCGGTTCCCGCCGGTACCCGCTTGGTCAACGCGGCGTGCGTCGTCAGCGTCATCGCGGGGCGCAGACCGAAGGCCGCCGGCGGCCCGACCTCCGGGCCCGGGGACAGTCCGTAAACGGACACTCCCGGTCGGACCAGGTCGAAATGCGCCTCCGGGCTGACCAGGGTGGCCGCCGAGTTCGCCAGATGCCGCACGGATGGGTGTAGCCCCGCCTTCGTGGCGATGTCGATCGCATCCCGGAAACGCCCGATCTGACCCTGCACCGTGGGATGCCCGGGGGCATCGGCGAACGCGAAGTGGCTCCACACGCCGATCACCTCGATCACGCCCTCGGCCTCGAGTGCCGCCGCGGCGTCGCACAGCGCCGGCCAGTCGGCCTCCGTGGCTCCCGCCCGGCCGAGGCCCGTGTCCGCCTTGAGGTGCACCCGGGCGGTACGGCCGGTCCGCCGGGCCGCCGCGGCGGTCTCCTCGAGCGCCCAGCCCGCGGACGCGGACAGGTCGACATCCGCGGCGATGGCGGCGGCGAACGATTCACTGGGCGCCGCGAGCCAGGACAGCACCGGGACGGTGAACCCGGCCGCGCGCAGGGCGAGCGCCTCCTCGAGGAACGCCGTGCCGAGCCAGGTGGCCCCGCCCTCCAGGGCCGCCCGCGCGCACGGGATCATGCCATGGCCGTAGCCGTCAGCCTTGACGACCGCCATGGTGGCGGCGTCGCCTGCCCGGGCGACGAGGGCGGCCACCGACGTGCGGACCGCGTCGAGATCGATGGCGACATAGGAACGAAGATCATTCCCGGCAGGAGGATCGGCCCGCTGTTCGGTCACGCCGTCACGCTACTCCGCGTGGCATCCGTCGCTGGTCGAGCAGGTCGCCGATGACCTGGGGCAGGATGGCGGGCAGATCATTCGCTGCCAGCGGCACGGGGGCCCGCTCGGCGGCCCGGCCGTGCAGATAGGCGCCGACCGCCCCGGCCGTCGCCGGGGCGAGCCCGGCGGCGAGCAGCGACCCGATCAGGCCGGTCAACACGTCACCGGTCCCGGCGGTTCCCAGCCATGCCGATCCGGTCGTGTTGACCAGCGCCGATCCATCCGGCCGCACGACGAGCGTGCGGGCGCCCTTGAGCAGGATCACCGCTCCCGTCGCCGCCGCGGCCCGCCGGAGAACGGCGAGCCGATCGTCGGCGAGTTCGGCGGCGGTGGTCTGCGCATCCCCGCCAAGGGCGACCGAGACGAACCGCTGGAACTCGCCCTCATGCGGTGTGATCAGCACCGGCGCCGCCCGCTCGACGACGGCAGCGAGCCGCGCCGCGATGATCTCGGCAAGCGGGTCGAGGCCTCCCGCGTCGACCAGGACCGGAAGGTCCGTCGCCAGCAACGCCGTCAGCAAGGTACGGACCGCGGGTCCCGGCGCCAGGCCCGGGCCGATCGCCCAGGCCTGGACCCGGCCAGCGGCCAGCATCGCGTCGGCGTCACCGGCCTCGATGGCGGTCACGACGGCCTCGGGATGCGACATCCGCACGAAATCGCCGGCCCTGCTCACGACCGCGCCGACGGCCTCGCCCGCGACCTTCTCGGCGTGCCCCTCGGCCTTCTCAGCGTGCCCCTCGGTCACTACCCGCAGATACCCGGCGCCGCCGCGCAGCGCGCCGCCGACCGCGAGCACCGCGGCGCCCGGATAGGCGCCGCTGCCGGCAACGAGGCCAAGGACCCCGCGACTGTACTTGGACGCCCTCGGGCTGGGAACGGGCAGCGCCGCGGCAACGTCGGCATCGTCGAGAGCGCACAGGTCGGGTTCAGGCAGGTTCAGTCCGATGTCGACCAGCTCGACGGGACCGGTGTGGGCGGCACCGGGCATGAGCCACAAGCCGCGTTTGCGGGTACCGAAGGTGACGGTACTGCTCGCCCGGACCGCCGGCCCCGCGACGGCCCCGGTATCCGCGTCCACCCCGCTGGGGACGTCGACCGCCACCGTCCGTTCGGGGGGCGCCAGAACGGCGAGCCGGGCGTACGGCTCGCGCAGCCCGGCCCGGCCACCGATGCCGAGCAACCCGTCCAGCACCAGATCGGCGGCGGCGAACAGAATACGCAGCCGCTCATCGTCGATCGGCTGCCCCGCACCCGCCGGACCGCTCCCGCCCACCACCGGACCCGGATGGTGCAGTCGACCACCGGCCGCGAGCAGGGCGGCGGTGCCTTCCGGATGGGTGCGGCCGGGTGCCACCGCATCAACCCGCGCCCCTCGGGCGGCCAGCCGCGCTCCGGCCCAGAGGGCGTCACCACCGTTGTCGCCACCGCCGGCGAGCACGACGACGCGGGCACCGTAGACCCGCCCGAGGCGTCGTGCGGCGTGCGCGACGAGCCCGTGCACCGCCCGCTGCATCAGAGCGCCGGGGGGCAGCGAGGCGAGCAGCGGCGCCTCGGCACCTCGAACCTGTTCAACCGTATGGGCATTGCGCATGCCGACATGCTGCCCCGCTCCGATCCGCGGGCGCCCGACAGGCCGGCACGGGCCCACCGGACCCGACCGTGCTCAGGTCTCGGCAACGACCATCGCCACGGCCACGCCGCCGTCGTGGGTGAGCGAGAGATGCCAGGACGCGATGCCGAGCCGGGCCGCCGCGGCGGCCACCGTGCCGATAATCCGTAACGACGGTCGCCCCCCAGTACCGAGAACCACCTCGGTGTCGTGCCACTCGAGACCGGGGGGTGCGCCGAGAACCTTGGCGACCGCCTCCTTCGCCGCGAACCGGGCGGCCAACCGCTCGGGCCGGGCGAGGCTCCGTTCGGTCGCGGTGAACAGCCTCATCGCGATGCCCGGCGTGCGTGCCAGCGTCACGGCGAACCGGTCAACATCCACCACGTCCACGCCGACGCCCACCACCGCCACCTGGGAAGGTTCCCACAAACGCGGTGTTACCCCGCCGTCGGCACCGGGACGGCCGGTGAGGTCCCCGCTAGCCGGTTCACGCCCACCTCGCCGAGGCGCCCGCGCCCCGCTGATCAACGCTTCGTCGATCAGCGCGTCGCAGCCCGCCCCGGGGCCGATCCGCCGTTGCCGTCGTCCTTGCTGCCACCATCGGGAGCGGTGCGGCCCTTGTCCGCGCCGGTACCCGTGGCGGCACCCTCCGGTCTCATCGGGGGCTCGACATCGTCCCCGGCGAGGATCTGGTAGAGACCACGGCGGGTCTCGGCGAGCAGGGACCGCGCCGCGGCGATCTGCGCTTCGTCTCCGGCCTGGGCCACCTGGACGATGGCCGCACCGACGGCGAACGCCAGCGTTCGCAAACTGGTGAGATCGTCATCGACCGCCGCCGCGGCAGTCTCCCACGGCTTGCGCCCCCTTGCGCGTGCCTCGACGTGCGCCCGCCCGGCGTCGGTGAGATGGAAGACTCGCTTGCCCTCCGCCTCCTCCGCGCGCACGAGCCCCTCGTCGGCCAGCAGCGACAGGACCGGGTAGACCGACCCCGGGCTCGGCCGCCAGATGCCACCACTACGCTCCGCGAGCTCACGGATCATCTGGTAGCCGTGCATGGGCTCCTCGGCCAGCAGCGCGAGCAGCGCCTCCCGGACGTCACCCCGCCCCACCTTCGGCCCACGGCCGAAGCTGCCGGGACCGCCAAAACCGGGGCCGCCGAACCCCAGACCGAACCCCGGGCCGGGAAAGCCGCCGAACGGCCAGCCCGGTCCGCCCCGGCGGCCTCTCGGCCCGCCTCCTCCGTGCCCACCGTGCTCACGATGCCCGCCGTGGCCACCACGGCCGGCGCGACCGCTCTCGGAGTGGTCCTGCTCGCCGGCCACCGCCTCCGACCGGCCACCACACTCCCCCCAGGCGCTCACCGCCTCGAAGAAGTCCCGCAGCCGGGACGGGCCGAACCCGGCCTCGCATCCCCAGCGGCCCCATGGGCCCGACATCACCTGTGAAACCACGATCATTCCCTTCGGGTCGGCGCGACCGGAGCCATCCGCTCACACCTCATCACGTAGGCTCACGATATATCGCGATGCAATCGATAACAAGACCTACTCGCCTAGGCATCCCCGAACCGCGCGAATTCCGTAGGATTGAGCAGTGATCATTTCGGGGTCCGGGGAGAACGGGCACGGCGGAGACGCCGTCACCCCGCTCGAGGCAGCCTTCGAGGAACGTGCCTGCGCACAGCACGCCGGCACCGACGTCTTCATAGAAGGGGTGAATCTGGCCCTTCTCGGTCGAGTCGAACAACTCCGCATCCGCCCCACCAACGCATCCGGCACGGTGGACGACGACGGTTCGTACGAGGTCCGCCTGGAGGCGGCCGACGACGGGCCACGGACGGGCTGTACCTGCACCGAGGGATCCACCGGCTCGTTCTGCCGGCATGCGGTCGCGGTCGCCCTCGTGGCCACCAGCTCGGCGGGACTCGCCGAGGACGACGAGGACATCGAGGGGGAGGACGGCGCGATCCTCGGTGAGGAGACCCTCTTCACCGACGACCCGGTCCACGCCGCGATGCGCGTCTTCCTCAGCCGCGCCCCTCGCGCCGAACTCGTCGAGACCCTGCTCGACGCCGCCGACGACAACGACGCCGTCGCCGATGCGCTGTGGGAGGCGACGGTCGCCTGGCACGGCCGTCAGCACGGAGCGACGCCGTCCACCTGACCAGGCAGGCCCGAGCCCAGCCCCCCCGCCGCGCCGGTACGCCGCCCGATGCCAGGGGTCCCCACACCGCGCCGAAGGCGCAGTGTGGGGAAGGGCTTATTCGACTGTGACCGACTTCGCCAAGTTACGCGGCTGATCGACATCGAGGCCGCGCGCAAGCGCCAGCTCGCACGCGAAGACCTGCAGCGGTAGCGTCGTGACCAGGGGCGCGAACAGCGACGCGGTCGCGGGCACGCGGATGAGATGATCGGCGAACGGTTCGACGGCGGTGTCGCTCTCTTCCGCGATCACGATCGTGCGGGCGCCACGCGCCCGGACTTCCTGGATGTTAGAAACGATCTTTCCGTGCAGGTTCGCATGACCCCGTGGGGACGGCACAACAACGAACACCGGCAGGCCGGGCTCGATGAGCGCGATCGGCCCGTGCTTGAGCTCCCCTGCCGGGAACCCCTCGGCGTGCATGTAGGCGAGTTCCTTGAGCTTGAGGGCCCCTTCCAGGGCCACCGGGTACCCCACATGACGACCGAGGAAGAGCACCGCCCTCGCGTCGGCCAAGGCACGGGCGAGCTCCCGCACCGGCTCGACCGTTCCCAGCGTCCGTTCGATCAGCTCGGGCATACGCTGGAGCCGCTCGACGTACGCAGCGACCTCGTCGCCGTAGAGCACGCCGCGCACCTGGGCCAGGAACAGGCCAACGAGAAGGCACGCGGCGACCTGCCCGAGGAAGGTCTTGGTGGACGCGACCCCCACCTCCGGGCCGCAGCGGGTGTACAGCACCGCATCGGACTCCCGAGGGATCGTAGAACCGTTGGTGTTGCAGATGGCCAGCACCCGTGCCTTCTGCTCGCACGCGTGTTTGACCGCCATCAGCGTGTCCAGCGTCTCGCCGCTCTGGCTGATCGCGATGACGAGGGTGGACCGGTCGAGCACCGGGTCGCGGTAGCGAAACTCCGAGGCCATCTCGACCTCGCAGGGCAGCCTGGTCCAGTGCTCGATCGCGTACTTTGCGATGAGGCCGGCGTGGTAGGCGGTACCGCAGGCGACGATGAAGACCTTGTCCACGTCCCGGAAATCCTGGACAGACAGCCGCTCCTCGTCGAGCACGATCGCACCATCGGCGGAAAGCCGACCGCGCAGCGTGTCTGCCAGGGCGGTCGGCTGCTCGCTGATCTCCTTGAGCATGAAGTACGGGTAGCCGCCCTTCTCGGCGGCGCTGGCATCCCAGTCGACGTGGTACCGCCGGCCCTCGATGATCTGGCCGCCGAAGTCGGTCACCGTCACGCCGTCCCGGCGAGCCTCGACCACCTGATCCTGCCCGATCTCCAGCGCCTCCCGGGTGTGGGCGATGAAGGCCGAGACGTCGCTGGCGAGGAAGGTCTCCCCCTGACCAAGCCCCACGACTAGCGGGCTGTTGCGCCGGGCCCCGACAACCACCTCCGGGAAGTCGCGGTGCAGCACGACCAGGGTGAACGCGCCTTCCAGCCGCCGGCAGACCCGTCGCAGCGCGGCGGTCAGCGGATGCGCGCCCCCGTCGTACCCGCGGTCGGCACCAGCGCCGGCACCAGCAAGCTCGACTTCGAGGAGATGGGCGACGACCTCCGTGTCGGTCTCACTGGCGAGCTCGTGGCCGACCGTCTCCAGCTCGACCCGCAATGCGGCGAAGTTCTCGATGATCCCGTTGTGGATGACGGCGATGGCGCCGGTGCAGTCGGTGTGCGGATGGGCGTTCGCGTCGGTCGGTCCACCGTGCGTGGCCCACCGGGTATGCCCCATGCCGGTGGTGCCGGGCATCGGCCTGGAATCCGGATTCTCGGCGAGCAGCTTCTCGAGGTTGGACAGCTTGCCGGCACGACGCGCCGTCCGCAGTGCCCCGGCGCCGACCACGGCGACACCCGACGAGTCGTAACCCCGGTACTCCAACCGCCGCAGACCGTTCAATCCGACATCCAGTGCCGCCTGGTCGCCGACGTAACCGATGATCCCGCACATGCGGCTCAGCGTACGCAGGTTCCCGGAAGTGAGAGCGTACCGGGGGACGCTCGGGGCAAGGTGTCCGCTTGTGGCCGCGGCGGGACCGGTCAGCGACGGGATCGGTCAGCGCGCCGGCGGCAACGCGGTGCGCACGACGGCGGCGAGCCGCTGTGCGACCGCCCGCGCGGCGGCGTCGGTGCCCGCCTCGACCATCACCCGCACGAGGGGTTCGGTGCCGGACGACCGCAGCAGCACCCGACCCTCGTCACCGAGTTCCGCCTTGGCCAGGGCGACGGCCCGCAGCAGTTTCTCATTGGTGTCCACCTGCGTCCGGTCGACGCCACGCACGTTCACCAACACCTGGGGCAACCGGGTCATCGCCTTGGTGAGCTCGCCGAGCGGTTGTCCGGTCTCGGCGACCCGGCCCAGGATCCGCAACGCCGTCAACAACCCGTCGCCGGTCGTCGCGTAGTCCAGGAACACCACGTGCCCGCTCTGCTCACCGCCGAGCACGTAGCCTCCGGCGCGCATCGCCTCCAGCACGTACCGGTCCCCGACGGGTGTGGTGACGACGGTGATACCGGCCTCCCGCATCGCGTGGTGAAAGCCCAGATTCGACATCACGGTGACCACCACCGTGTCGTCGACCAGCTCACCCCGCTCGGCCAGCGCCAGAGCACACATCGCCAGGATCTGGTCGCCGTCGACGACCTCACCGGTCGCGTCCACGGCGAGGCAACGGTCCGCGTCGCCGTCATGGGCGATGCCGACGTCGGCACCGTACGCCACGACCGCGGCACGCAGGCTGTCGAGATGGGTGGCACCGCTGCCGTCGTTGATCGCTGTCCCGTCGCCGTCGGCGTGCAGCGCGACGACATCGGCTCCGGCCGCCCGCAGCACCCGAGGGGCCAAGGTGGAGGCGGCGCCCTGGGCACAGTCGACGACGACCCGCAGGCCGTCGAGCGGCACCGGCAGCGTGGCCAGCAGATGCGCCGCATACCGGTCGAGGAGAACCGGTTCGTCGTGGACCCGACCGACGTCGGCGCCGACGGGACGGCGGCTGGGAGGTAGGGCCATCCGCCGCTCGATGGCGTCCTCGACCTCGTCGGGCAGTTTGAGGCCGCCGGCGGCGAACAGCTTGATACCGTTGTCCGGCATCGGGTTGTGGCTGGCGGAGAGCATGACACCGAACATCGCGCCGCTGGCTGCGACGGCGTAAGCCACCGCGGGCGTGGGTGCCACCCCGATCCGGGCCACGTCGGCACCGGAGGCTGCGAGCCCGGCGACCACCGCGGCCTCCAGGAACTCCCCGGAGGGCCGCGTGTCCCGGCCGACGACCACTACCGGCTTACCGGACCCGGAGGGCCCACTCGCCCGGTTCGGCCCAGCGAGAACCTCGACCGCCGCGGAAGCCAGCGACAACGCCTGCTCCGCGGTTAGATCGATGTTGGCGACACCTCGGACGCCGTCGGTGCCAAAGAGCCTCACCATTGAGGTCTCCCTTGTCGAAGATCGTGGCGGAGACCAAGGGGGGCACCGGTGGCACCGATCCCCTCCAGGAGCGCGCCTCCGGGGGCACGCCCGCGAAGGGGATCCAAGGTCAGCGCTTGCTGTACTGCGGAGCCTTGCGGGCCTTCTTGAGCCCGTACTTCTTACGCTCCTTGACCCGAGCGTCACGGGTCAGGAAGCCGGCCTTCTTCAGGGTAGGCCGGGACTCCTCCTCCGCCAGCGTCAACGCGCGGGCGAGGGCGAGCCGCAGCGCACCGGCTTGCCCGGAGACGCCGCCACCGTGCAGCCGGGCGACGATGTCGTACGACTCCGTCCGATCCAGTGCCTTGAGCGGCTCGTTGACGAGCTGCTGGTGCACCTTGTTCGGGAAATACTGCTCAAGCATGCGCCCGTTGAGCGTCCACTGCCCGGTCCCCGGGAGCAGACGCACCCGGACGACCGCCTCCTTGCGCCGCCCGGTGGCGCGGGGATTGCCCTGTACGTCGGTCACGACAGCCACGTCGCGTTCCTTCCTCGGTTGATGCGTGGTTCCCGGGGCCGGTACCGGCGGGCGGGAGGACCCCGCCCGGCGACCGGCTCAGGAGGTCCGCGGCTACTGCGCGACCTGGATGATCTCGAATGGGGTGGGCTGCTGCGCCTGATGCGGGTGGGTCGGACCCGCATAGACCTTCAGCTTGGTCCCCTGGGCTCGGCCGAGTTTGTTCTTCGGCAGCATGCCCTTGATCGCCTTCTCGACGATGATCTGCGGACGGGTATCGAGCAGCTCCCCGTAGGAGGTGCTGCGCAGACCGCCCGGGAAGCCGGAGTGCCGGTGGTACTGGGCCTGCTCCCGCTTGTTCCCACTCAGGGCGACCTTGCCCGTGTTGATCACGATGACGAAGTCGCCGGTGTCGATGTGTGGAGCGAAGTACGGCTTGTGCTTTCCACGCAGGAGCGTGGCGGCCTGGGTCGCCAGCCGACCGAGCACCACGTCGGTGGCATCGATGACGTGCCACACACGCTGGACATCCGCGGGCTTGGGCTGGTACGTGCGCACAGGTCTGCCTTCTCGTTCGGACGATCCCGCCAGGAGACTCCCAAGGGGCCTCTCACGGATCTCGTCAAGAATGATCTCGTCAAGAATGTGGAGCGCGCAGACGGGACGTGTCACGCGCAGCAGTCTTTGAGGTTACCAGGCGATCGGAGCGGTCCACCCGGGAGGCCGGTCCACCCGGGGGGCACGGAAAGCGGGAGTACCGGCAGTACCGGCAGTGCGGACATGCAGGGGAGACGGACATGCAGGCGGCCCGGCCACCGACCATGGACACCTGACCGCGCTGAATCCCGCCAACAAGCTGGCTATTCTCACCAGGATGACGGAGATGGGCAGCGGGCGATCCGACGGGCGCGAGGGGCACGAAGCCCCCGGGCACGAGGGGCCGACCCCGCTGTCCGGAGGCGCCGGCCACGATCGGACGTTTCCCGCGCCGGCTGAGGGCCGGCGGTCGGCCGGCGCGCCGGAGGGCGGCGGTCCGGCAACCGGTCCGGCCGACCGGGGAGGCACCACGGGCCCGACAGCAGTGACGATTCCCCGCCCAGGTGGCCCGCACCCCGACCTCGACGGCTGGACTCCCCCCGCCGACGATCCCCTGTTCGGGGGATCCCGGACGTACTCGTTCTCGCCGAAGCCGACCTCCCTGCGGATCACACCGCCCGACACCACGCAGCCCGACACCACATCGCTCGGCATAACACCGTCCCCGACCACCACGAGCTTGGGCACGGAGCCAGCCGGGACCGGCGCCGCATCCGTACCGCAGCCGGGTCCGACCCGCTATGAGCGCCCGGCATCCCGTCCACGGGACTCGGGCACGCCGGCCTATCCGGGTGTCTCCCCCGGCACAGATGCCGTTACTGGCGGTCCCACCCGCATCGGTGAAACCGGCGAATCTCACCCACCCGCCGCGGCTGATGGCGGATTCGGCGACGGCGATCCGGTCGACATCCATTCGATCGACGACGATCCGATCAACGGGTCGGCACCGTCCGCCACCGCCGCATCGAGCGCCCGTGGCGCGTACCCGTCGAGGTGGGGGCGGAGCACTCAGGACCAGGCCGGGGGCCGTGGGGTCCGCGACACTCGGCGGTTGCTGGCCGGCGTCGCCGGGGCCGTCCTCGTCCTCGTCGCGGCGGTCGCGGTCGTGGTGGTACGCAGCGGGGACAACGGGCACAACGGGCGCGAGACGCCCACCACCCGGCAGACGCTCCCACCAATCCCGGCCGGCTTCCTCAACAGCGCGACCCTCGACTCCGACCCGGTGACCGCCGACGAGTTCTTCTCCGACGAGCAGGTCGAGGCCGAGGGACGGAACTACCGGCGGCTCGCCCGCAAACTGGACAACGGTTGCCCAGATCTCACCGGTGGTCTGGTCACGCAGCTCAAGGACCGGCGCTGCCGGCAGGTGGTGCGGACGCTGTTCCTCAGCACCCCGGGGGACGGCGGACGCCAGGTGCTGGCCGGCGTCACCGTCTTCGTCCTCGACGAGCTCACCACCGCCACCGCCACCGCGGACATCCTCAACCAGGGGCGCGGTGGCATCGTGCCCCTCCCCGTCCCGGCCAACTCGATTCCGAACGCGCGGACCACCGGCCCGGGTGGGAACAACTCGTGGCGGGGCGCGATCACCCGCGGGCACTACCTCATCTACACGCAGGTCGCCTACACCGACGGCACCCAGGGAGCAGGGACCGATCCCGCGCTGCGGAACGCCCAGACCGATCTGAGCACACTCGCGACCGAGCCCATCGGAGACCGAGCAGTACTCGGCCACGGCCCGCGCCACTGACCCACCGGCGACCGGGCCCACCGGCGACCAGGCCCCACCCTCAACCGGACGGCGTGGGGGGAATCCGAACGGCCCGGGTGACCTCGGCCCGGGCGGCCAACTCAGGATCGGGCGGGTAACGCACGTCCACCAGCGTCAGGCCGTGCGCCGGCGCAACGGTGACGGCAGGGTCCCGGACACCTCGGTGCAGCACCGCCGCGGGCCACTGGGGCGGCTTGCAGCCCTCCCCGACGGCAAGCAGGGCGCCGACCAGCGCCCGGACCATGGAGTGGCAGAAGGCGTCGGCCTCGACGTCGGCCACGACGACCCCGTCAGGCCGGCGGAGCACATCGAGGCGCAGCAGCGTGCGGACGGTCGTCGCGCCCTCCCGGCGCCGGCAGAACGCGGCGAAGTCATGCTCGCCAACCAGGAACAGCGCCGCCGCCGCCATCGCGGGCACGTCGAGCGGACGAGGCCAGGCCAGGGTGTCGAAGCGCCGCAGGGGTTCGGCTCCATACGGAGCGTCGGTGATGCGGTAGACGTAGCGGCGGGAGAGTGCGGAAAATCTGGCGTCGAAGCCGGGCGGTGCCGGGGCGAGCCCGATGATCCGCACGGCCCGGTCCAGGACACCGTTCAGCCGCCGCGCGAGGCCGCCGAGCGGCACGTCGTCTGGGAGATCAACGTGCGCTACCTGGCCGACGGCGTGGACGCCCGAATCGGTCCGTCCGGCGACGGTGAGCCGTACCGCCGGCAACCGCGCCACCCGCATAAGGGCATCCTCCACATCGCCCTGCACGGTGCGTTGGCCGGGCTGGCGGGCCCATCCTGCGAACGGCGTCCCGTCGTAGGAGAGGTTCAGCCGCAGCCGAACCAGCCCGTCGGTCATCGTCATCACCGGCGGGCAGCCGCCTCGCGACCCGCGGGACATCGTCCCGCGGAAACTCCCGGATCGGACATCTGTCTCTCCCCCGTGCAAGCGACGACGCGGCGGTGCGACGGCACTAAAACGAAAGCCCGCCGCCCATGATGGGCGGCGGGCCTGCGCGGATCTACTCCAGGACGCGAGGTCCGGGCCGAAGGCCGAAGATTCCGGCCTTCGGCCCGGACCTCAGTTTGCGGAGTTCTGCTCCCCGGTGCCGGAGTCCTCCCCGGTGCCGGAGTCGTCCGCCTGCCCGGTCGTCGGCTTGCCGGCGGCCCCTTCGGCGGGGGTGTCTGCCGGCTCCGCGGCCTCGGCTGCCACAACAGCCGCGGTCGGCGACTCCTGGGCCAGGTCCTCCGCCGCCTCCGCGGTGGCGCCGGTGGGCTTACGACGAGCCTCGAAACGGGTGTCCCGCGCCCGCTCGGCCTCACTGACGGCCTGCTGGCCGATAGTCAGCGCCTCGACCAGCTCGATCCGGGCCAGCGGGGCGTTGTCACCCTTCCGGTTTCCGATCTTGATGATCCGGGTGTAGCCACCGTTCCGGTTCGCGTAGCGCGGACCGATCTCGGTGAACAGGGTGTGCACGACCGAGTTGTCGCGTACCTGGCGCATGACGCGCCGGCGGGCGTGCAGGTCCCCCCGCTTGGCGAAGGTCACCAAACGCTCGGCGTACGGACGCAGCCGCTTGGCCTTCGCCTCGGTGGTGGTGATGCCGCCGTGCTCGAACAGCGCGGTGGCGAGGTTGGCCAGCAGCAGCCGCTCATGTGCGGGGCTGCCGCCGAGCCGGGCGCCCTTGGTTGGCGTGGGCATGATGAGTGCTCCTCGTTCCTTTCACTGTCCTGCTGGTCACCGGCCTAGCCAGGCTGCCCGCCCGAAGGACGCGGCTCTCGCCACCGGAGGGTCGCCGAGGGCCCCCGCCGGAAGCGGAGGCCCTCGTGGAGAGTCAGTACTGCTCGGTCTCGACGAACTCCGCGCCGTCGTCGGACGGGTCGGAGAACGACGGGCTGTACGTGTCGGTGCCGTAGGTGTCCACGGCCTGGCGCGGGTCGAACCCGGGCGGGGAGTCCTTGAGCTGCAGGCTCATCGCGCCCAGCTTCGTCTTGACCTCATCGATCGACTTCTGCCCGAAGTTACGGATGTCGAGCAGGTCGGCCTCGCTACGGGAGACCAGCTCGCCGATCGTGTGGATGCCCTCACGCTTGAGGCAGTTGTAGGAGCGGACGGTCAGGTCCATCTCCTCGATGGGCAACGCGAGGTCGGCCGCCAGCGCCGCGTCCGCGGCGGACGGGCCGATGTCGACGCCCTCCGCCTCGGCGTTGAGCTCCTGCGCCAGCCCGAACAGGCCGACCAGGGTCTTGCCGGCGCTGGCCATCGCGTCTCGCGGGGAGATCGACGGCTTGGTCTCGACGTCAACGATGAGCCGGTCGAAGTCGGTCCGCTGCTCGACGCGGGTGGCCTCGACCTTGTAGGTCACCTTCAGCACCGGCGAGTAGATCGAGTCGATCGGGATCCGCCCGATCTCCTGGCCGGCCTGCTTGTTCTGGGCCGCGCTGACGTACCCGCGCCCCCGCTCGACGGTCAGCTCGATCTCGAGCTTGCCCTTGTCGTTCAGAATGGCGAGCCGCAGCTCGGGGTTGTGCACCTCGACGCCCGCCGGCGGGGCGATGTCCGCCGCCGTGACCTCGCCGGGGCCCTGCTTGCGCAGATACATCACGGTCGGCTCGTCGTTGTCGGAGCTGACGACCAGTTCCTTGAGGTTCAGGATCAGGTCGGTCACGTCCTCCTTGACGCCGGGCACGGTGGAGAACTCGTGCAGCACGCCGTCGATGCGGATGCTGGTAACCGAGGCACCGGGAATGGAGGACAACAGGGTCCGGCGCAACGAGTTACCGAGGGTGTAGCCGAAGCCCGGCTCCAGCGGCTCGATCACGAAGCGTGAACGGAACTCGGAGATCGGGTCTTCGATGAGGGTGGGACGCTGAGCGATCAACATGAGAACGTCCTTCCGACCACGGCGACCGCCATATGACGCCGTGTGGTGCGGGCCCCCTGACGGGAGCCGGTGGGCGGAACATCGGTCCGTTCCGCCCACGGGGTGGTGTCCGGGCGGAGGCCCGCCCGGACTCCAGTGTGCTCCGCCCCCTGACTGCGGGGACGACGCCGGCAGACCCTACTTGGAGTAGAGCTCGACGATCAGCTGTTCCTGCACCTGAGTGTCGATCACCTGCCGCGCCGGCAGCGAGTGCACCAGGATCCGCAACTGGCTCGGGATCACCTCCAGCCAGGCCGGAACGGCCCGACCCTGACCCGCGGTCTCCCGGGCCACGATGAACGGCGTGAGCTCCCGGGCCTTCGGCGCGATCTCGACGATGTCGTTCTCGCTGATCCGATAGCTGGGGATGTCGACCTTGCGGCCGTTCACCTGGACGTGGCCGTGCCGGACGGCCTGACGGGCGGCGTCCCGCGAGGGTGCGAAGCCACCCCGGTACACGACGTTGTCGAGCCGCGACTCAAGGATCTTCAGCAGCTCGTCACCGGTCTTGCCGGCCCGGCGATTCGCCTCGTCGTAGTAGCCCCGGAACTGCTTCTCCAGCACGCCGTAGATTCGGGCGCACTTCTGCTTCTCGCGCTTCTGCAGCAGGTACTCGGAGTCCTTAGTGCGGCCACGGCCGTGCTCGCCCGGCGGGTAGGGCCGGATCTCGATCGGGCACTTCGGGGTGTCGCACTTGCTGCCCTTGAGGAACAGCTTGGTCTTCTCGCGGCGGCAACGCTTGCAGTCCGCGCCGGTGTAACGGGCCATCTAATCCTTCTCTCTCGTTTCCTGGCGCGAACTCGAACGCAACGCCACGACACCGGCCGGCGTGGAGCTCCGGCCGCGGCCGCCTCGCCGCATGGTCACACCCTGCGCCGCTTGGGGGGGCGGCAACCGTTGTGCGGGGTCGGGGTGACGTCCTGGATCGCACCGACCTCGAGGCCCGCGGCCTGCAGGGAACGGATCGCGGTCTCCCGGCCGGAACCCGGGCCCTTTACGAAGACGTCGACCTTGCGCATCCCGTGCTCCTGCGCCTTGCGGGCCGCGTTCTCGGCCGCCATCTGGGCGGCGAAGGGCGTGGACTTGCGGGAGCCCTTGAAGCCGACATGGCCCGCCGAGGCCCAGGAGATCACGTTCCCGGACGGGTCGGTGATGGAGACAATCGTGTTGTTGAACGTGCTCTTGATGTGAGCGTGTCCGTGGGCGACGTTCTTCTTTTCCTTGCGCCGGACCTTCTTGGCGCCGGCTGCGCGCGTCTTGGGAGGCATGTTCGCGTGTGGTCTCCGTGTACGAGGTCGTCGATCAGTGGTCGGCGGCGGCGGGCCCGAGCGGTCCGCCGGGGACCCTGACTACTTCTTGCCGGCCTTCTTCTTGCCGGCGATGGCGCGGCGCGGGCCCTTGCGGGTGCGCGCGTTGGTGTGCGTGCGCTGGCCGTGGACGGGCAGGTTACGCCGGTGACGGAGCCCCTGGTAGCACCCGATCTCCATCTTGCGGCGAATGTCCTGCTTGATCTCCCGGTTGAGGTCACCCTCGACCCGGTAGTTCGCGTCGATCCAGTCGCGCAGTCTGACGATCTCTTCCTCGCTCAGATCACGAACACGCGTGTCCGGGTTGACCCCGGTGGCGGCGAGGGTGTCCCGGGAGCGGCTGCGGCCGATCCCGAAGATGTAGGTCAGAGCGATCTCAACCCGCTTCTCGCGGGGAAGGTCGACGCCGGAGAGGCGTGCCATGAACGGATGTTTCCTTCCTGCGGCCGGAGGTCTCGGGCGATGCCGTCCCGGCCGGCGCCGGGCCGGGCGGGCCCCGGCCTCCGACCGGGGGTAGGTCGTCCCGGATGGGACGCCTGGCATCGCTTGGATGCGGTGGGCCGCCTCTCGGCGGGCGGCACGTGCTGCGCCACCCGCCGGGACGAGGCCGCACCCGTCAGGACATCAGCCCTGACGCTGCTTGTGACGAAGGTTGTCGCAGATGACCATGACTCGCCCGTGGCGACGGATCACCTTGCACTTGTCGCAGATCTTCTTGACGCTGGGCTTGACCTTCACGGCTGTTGCGGACCTCCTGCGCAGCCGCGGGCCGCGCGTGGCGATTGAGTGGAGCTACGGGCGAGTGAGAAGAGATCGACTACTTGTAGCGGTAGACGATGCGGCCGCGGGACAGGTCGTAGGGCGAGAGCTCGACCACGACGCGGTCCTCCGGCAGGATCCGGATGTAGTGCTGGCGCATCTTCCCGCTGATGTGGGCGAGAACACGATGACCGTTCTGGAGCTCCACCCGGAACATCGCGTTCGGGAGCGGCTCCACCACACGGCCTTCGATCTCGATGGCCCCGTCCTTCTTCGGCATGTCCTCCGCTGTCCTGACGTCGACTATGGGACGGCGGCTCGGCCGCGACCGGTCGGCCCTCCGAAATATTCGGAAAAGCCAAGGTCAGAGGCTTGAACTACCCCGAGAGGAGCCCGAACGCACCAACCACACTGCCACCGACCGCAACTGCCATAGACAGGACTGCTATAGACACGGTGGAGCACACCGGCGTGAGAAGACCGCCAGCTAAAGAGTGTACGCGGCGACCCCCGTCAAGGGTCAACACGACCCCCGCTCAGAGTCGACGCGACCTCAGCCGGTTCAGCCGGTTCCAGACGGGGCGTCAGCCGGCTGCCCGCAGGCGACCCCGAGCTCGGTGAGTTTCGCCGCTCCGCCGTCCGGCGCCGTCAGCACCCACGGCCCACGCGGAGTGATTGCCACCGAGTGCTCGATGTGGGCGGCGAGGCTGCCGTCGCGGGTCACGACGGTCCAGTCGTCGGGGAGCACGGCCGTGTCCGGCGACCCCATGGTGATCATAGGCTCGATGGCCAGCGCAAGGCCCTCGATCAGCCGGATGCCACGGCCGGGCCGGCCGTGGTTGAGCACGTGGGGGGGCTGGTGCATCTCGCTGCCGATACCGTGGCCCCCGTAGTGATCGACGATGCCGTAGCCATGTGGACGGACATGCCGCTCGACGGCGGCGCTGATGTCGGTGAGCTTTCCACCGAGCTGGGCGGCGGCGAGGCCCGCCCACAGCGCGCCCTCGCACGTGTCGATCATCGCGAGAACCTCCGGGGCGACCTCACCGACCGGCACGGTGATCGCGGCGTCCCCATGCCAGCCGTCCACGATCGCCCCGCAGTCAATCGAGATGATGTCGCCCTCGCGCAGCACCCGCTTGCGGGTGGGGATGGCGTGCACCACCTCGTTGTTGACCGAGCTGCAGATCGAGGCCGGATACGGCGGCTGGGCATAGCCCTTGAAGGACGGGATACCGCCGTCGTCCCGGATCGTCTTCTCGGCAAGGGCGTCCAGCTCGGCCGTGGTGACCCCGGGGACGACCGCGTCACGCAGCCGCGCCAGCGTCTTCGCGACGAGCAGGCCAGCAACCCGCATCTTGGCGATCTCCGCCGCCGTCTTGATCTGGACGTGTTCTCGTCGCGCCACGCTCGTCGCCCCGGTCCGTGTTCGTGTTGTGTCCGTTTCCGATGCTAGCCGCCGACCCCCGCAGGACGTACTCCAACGATCTTCCGCGAAAAGCTCGGGAGCCACGTTCAGCCTGGTCCGCGCCCGGACCAGGCCGACGGGTTCAGTCGCCGTAGTGCCGCAGGGCGTCGAGCGCGCGGTCGGTGACGTTGTCCACCGGTCCGGTGGCGTCGATACCGATCAGGATGCCCTTTTCGGCGTAGTACGCCACCAGCGGCGACGTCTGGTCCGCGTAGACCTCGAGCCGATGACGGACCGTCTCCGACCGGTCGTCGTCGCGCTGGAACAGCTCGCCACCACACCGGTCACAAACGCCCTCGACCGACGGCGGGTCGAAGTCGATGTGCCAGATATGACCGCAGTTCCGACAGGTTCGCCGACCGGACAGCCGGCGCACCACCTCGTCGTCGTCGACGACGAGCTCGAGCACCACGTCCAGACGGGTCCCCATGCCATCGAGCATCCCCATGCCATCGAGCATCTGCCCGAGCACCTCGGCCTGCGGGACGTTGCGAGGGAAACCATCGAGCAGGAATCCCTTGACCGCGTCGTCCTCGGCCAAGCGGTTGCGGATCATACCGATGGTGATCTCGTCCGGTACGAGATCACCGGCATCCATGAAGGCCTTGGCCTTGACGCCCAGCTCCGTTCCCTGTCGCACATTCGCCCGGAAGATGTCCCCGGTGGAGATCTTGGGGATCGACCGCGCCTGGGCAATGAACGCGGCCTGGGTGCCCTTTCCGGCACCGGGCGGCCCGACCAGTACGAGGCGCACTACCGGAGGAAACCTTCGTAATTGCGGAGCATGAGCTGGCTTTCGATCTGCTTCACGGTTTCCAGCCCAACCCCCACCATGATCAAAACCGACGTGCCCGCGAAGGGGAACGGCTGGTCCTTGGTCAGGTTCAGCAGTGCCAACGGAAGAACCGTGATCACGCCGAGGAACAGCGATCCCGGGAGTGTGATTCGGTCGAGTACATGTTTGAGGTACTCCGCCGTCGGGTTCCCCGGCCTGATCCCGGGAATGAACCCACCATACTTCTTCATATTGTCCGCGACCTCCGTCGGGTTGAAGGTGATCGCAACATAAAAATAGGTGAAGAAGATGATGAGTGCGAAATATGTCACCAGATAGAGTGGATGGTCACCCCTGGAGAGGTATCTTTGCTCGAAGTCCTGGAAGCTCTGGTTGCTCCACACCTGTCCGGCAAGCTGAGGGAGCTGCAGCAGCGAGGACGCGAAGATGACGGGGATGATCCCGGCCTGGTTGACCTTGATCGGCAGGTAGGTCGACGTCCCGCCGTACATCCGCCGCCCGATTAGACGCTTGGCGTACTGGACCGGGATGCGACGCTGAGACTGCTCGACGAACACGACGAACACGACGATCGCGAGACCGAGCAGGAGCACCAGGCCGAACACCACACCGCCGGCGACCTGGAGAATGCGTCCGCCTTCGGAGGGAAGCCTCGCCGCGATCGAGGTGAAGATCAGCAGCGACATGCCGTTGCCGACCCCCCGGGCGGTGATCAGCTCACCCATCCACATAATGACCGAGGTACCCGCTGTCATCGTGATGACAATTGTCGCGATCCGGAACAGGCTCGTGTCCGGGATGATGGCGGCCGAACAGTCGGGGAACAGCCGGCCGCTGCGGGCCAGCGCCACGATGCCGGTGGCCTGCAGAAGACCGAGGGCGATCGTCAGGTACCGGGTGTACTGCGTAAGCTTCTGCTCGCCCGAGCTGCCCTCCTTCTTCAGCTGCTCCAGCCGAGGGATCACCACAACGAGCAACTGAATGATGATACTCGATGTGATATACGGCATGATGCCAAGCGCGAAGATGGACAGCTGCAGCAGAGCCCCACCACTGAACAGGTTGATCAGCGAGTAGACGTTGCTGCTGTCGGCACTCGCCGAGTCCAGGCAGGTGTTCACTGCGGACGTCGAGACACCCGGCGACGGCATGACGCTGCCGAACCGGAACAGCACCACGATACCGACGGTGAACAGCAGCTTCTTGCGCAGGTCAGGCGTGCGGAATGCCCGCGTGAAGGCGGTGAGCACGGCTCCTCCTGCTGGGATTGCGGACCGACGGGAAGTGGACATCCTGCCCAGTGCGGATCGCCTCCCCCGGCCGGTCGCCGAGGTCGGTTAGGCGACTGTAACAGGACACCCGGCCCACTCGTCCCGACATCACCATGGGTAAGCGATGGTGGACGGCAAGAGACAGCTGACGCCGAGGCGCACGGCCGCCTGGCGAGGGGTCCGGACGGGCGGGGCCGGGATGGGAGCGGGGTGGCATGGCCCATACCCCCACCCATGCTCTCAGCTCTGCGTGACGCTCCCGCCGGCAGCGGCGATCTTCTCCTTCGCGGAGGCCGAGAACGCGTCCGCGCTCACGTGCAGCGCGACGTCGATGTCGCCGTTGCCCAGCACCTTCACCGGCGACTTGCCCCGCACCGCACCCCTGGCCACGAGGGCGGCCTTGGTGACCTCACCACCTTGCGGGAACAGCTCCGCGAGGGTGGCGACGTTCACGACCTGGTACTCGACGCGGAACCGGTTGCGGAAGCCCTTCAGCTTGGGCAGGCGCATATGCAGGGGCATCTGGCCACCCTCGAACCGGGCGGGCACCTGCTTGCGGGCCTTCGAGCCCTTGGTGCCCCGCCCGGCAGTCTTGCCCTTGGAACCCTCACCGCGACCGACGCGGGTTTTGGACTTATGGGCGCCGGGGGCCGGCCGGAGGTGGTGCACCTTCAGGCCGCGGCCACGGACGGCCTGCGCCGAGCCGGCCTCAGTGCTTGCGCCGGTGTCGCCGGTGTCGTCACCGGCGTCGGTCTTCGTCAGTTCGGCCATGGCTAGGAGTCCACCTCCTCGACCCGGACAAGATGGGTCACAGTTCTGATCATCCCGCGAATCTCGGGACGATCATCACGGACGGTCGTCGCGTTGATCTTCCGCAGACCAAGGGTACGCAGCGTGGCCCGCTGGTTCGAGGTACCACCGATCCCCGACCGGATCTGCGTGATGCGCAGCTTGGCCATCAGACACCGGCTCCCGCCGCACGAGCGCGCAGCATGGCCGGCGGAGCGACGTCCTCCAGCGGCAGGCCGCGACGGGCGGCGATCTCCTCGGGACGCATCAGGCCACGCAGAGCAGCGACCGTCGCGTGCACAATGTTGATCGGGTTCGATGAGCCGAGCGACTTCGAGAGCACGTCGTGCACACCGGCGCACTCCAGCACGGCACGGACCGGACCACCGGCGATGACCCCGGTACCGGGCGAGGCGGGCTTGAGCAGCACGACGCCGGCCGCCTCCTCGCCCTGCACCGGGTGCGGAATCGTCGAACCGATCCGGGGCACCTTGAAGAAGTGCTTCTTGGCTTCTTCGACGCCCTTGGCGATGGCGGCCGGAACCTCCTTGGCCTTGCCATAGCCGACGCCCACGGTCCCGTCCGCGTCACCGACCACGACGAGCGCCGTGAAGCTGAACCGACGTCCGCCCTTGACAACCTTCGCCACGCGGTTGATCGCGACAACCCGCTCGACGTAGGCGTTCTTCTCCTGCGCCGGGCCGCTGCCCGACCGGTCCCGGCGTTCCCGACGGTCCGAGCCGCCGGAGCCGCCGCCGCGGCGCTGCTGGCCTGGCATCTACAACATCTCCCTGTTCTGGCTGTACTGGCGGTAAAGGCTGGACTGACAGTAAAGGCTGGGGGAAGTCATCAGAAGTCCAGCCCGCTCCCCCGCGCCGCGTCCGCGAGCGCGGCGATGCGGCCGGAGTAGGTCCGCCCACCGCGATCGAACACGACCGCGGCGATCCCGGCCGCCTTCGCGCGCTCGGCGACCAGTGCGCCGACCTTGCGGGCCTGCTCGGTCTTGTCCCCCTCGCCGCCGCGCAGCGACACGTCCAGGGCGGACGCCGACGCCAGCGTGTGGCCGGCGACGTCGTCGATGACCTGGGCGTAGATGTGCCGCGAGGACCGGGTGACGACGAGCCGTGGGCGGGACGGGGTGCCCGCCACCTTCTTGCGCACCCGGACGTGCCGACGGAGCTTCGCGGTCCGTCGGCGCGAGCTGGCGCCGAGGCTCACTGCCATGATCTATCTCCTACTTCCCGGTCTTCCCGACCTTGCGGCGGACGACCTCGCCCTGGTAGCGCACGCCCTTGCCCTTGTACGGGTCGGGCTTGCGCAGCCCGCGGATCTTCGCGGAGACCTCACCGACCAGCTGCTTGTCGATCCCGTGGACCACGAAGCGGGTCGGGGTCTGCACCTCGAAGCGGATGCCCTCCGGGGCCTTGACCGGCACCGGGTGGCTGTATCCGAGGGCGAACTCCAGGTCGGAGCCCTTGGCCTGGACACGGTAACCGACGCCGACGATCTCCAGGGTCTTCGAGTATCCGGCGGTGACGCCGGTGACCATATTGGAGACCAGGGTGCGAGTCAGGCCGTGCAGCGACCGGGAGCGACGCTCATCGTCGGGCCGGGTCACGAGGAGCCGACCGTCCTCGGTGTTCACCACGATCGGCTCGGCCACGACGTGGCTCAGGGTGCCCTTGGGCCCCTTGACGATGATGGTGGCTCCCTGGACGGTGACATCGACACCGCTGGGGACGGGAATGGGCAGGCGCCCGATCCGTGACATCGCTCGCCCTCCTTACCAGATGTAGGCGAGGACTTCCCCGCCCACGCCCCGCTTGCCCGCCTGCTTGTCGGTCAGCAGACCCGACGAGGTGGAGATGATGGCGACGCCCAGGCCCCCGAGGACCTTCGGGAGGTTCGTCGCCTTGGCATAGACCCGCAGACCCGGCTTGCTGATGCGCTTGATCCCGGCGATCGAGCGTTCCCGGTTGGGGCCGTACTTCAGATCGATGACCAGGGTGTGGCCGACGCCGCCAGCCGAGGTCGCGTCCTCGACGTGCCAGCCGGAGATGTATCCCTCCTGCTGGAGAATCTCGGCAATGTGCGTCTTGATCTTGCTGTAAGGCATCACCACGCGGTCGTGGTACGCCCGGCTGGCGTTCCGGACACGCGTGAGCATGTCCGCAATCGGATCGGTCATCGTCATGGCTTGACGCCTTTCTCACGGCGGTTCCCGCCGGCGCCGAGGTCGTCCTCGGCCGCTGGATGCCGGGCCTGCCGCGATCGGGTGGAGGTGCGGTGGTGGTGCGGTGGAGCCGTGCTGCCGGTGGAGCCGTGCCGGCCCCGGTCCGGGGCGGCGCCGGTACCGGCCTACCAGGAGCTCTTGGTGACGCCGGGCAGCTCGCCGCGATGCGCCATCTGCCGCAGGCATACCCGGCAGAGCCCGAAGCCCCGGTACACCGAGCGGGACCGGCCGCAGCGCTGGCATCGGGTATAACCCCGGACCGCATACTTCGGCTTACGGTTCGACTTCTCGATCAGTGCTTTCTTGGCCATCTCTCTAGTTCTCCCGGAAGGGGAAGCCCAGCGCCCGCAGGAGCGCCCGGCCCTCGTCGTCGGTGGTCGCGGTGGTGACGACCGTGATGTCCATGCCCCGAACCCGATCGATCCGGTCGATATCGATCTCATGGAAGATCGACTGCTCGGTCACCCCGAAGGTGTAGTTGCCGGCACCGTCGAACTGCTTCGGCGACAGCCCGCGGAAGTCACGGATACGCGGCAGCGCGATGGTGACGAGGCGGTCGAGGAACTCCCACATCCGGTCACCACGCAACGTCACCTTGGCGCCGATCGGCATCCCTTCGCGCAGCTTGAACTGGGCGATGGACTTCTTCGCGCGCCGGACCGCGGGCTTCTGGCCGGTGATGGCCGCGAGATCCCGCACAGCGCCATCGATCAGCTTCGCGTCCCGGGCGGCGTCTCCGACCCCCATGTTGACGACGACCTTGACGACGCCGGGGATCTGCATGACGTTGCGGTAGGAGAACTGGTCCCGCAGCGCCGGGGCGATCTCGTCACGGTACCGCTGCTTGAGCCGTGGAACCGGGCGAGCGCCGGTGGTCCGGCCTTCGATGGTCCGGCCCTCGGTGGTCACAGTCATGGTCTAATCTCGTTTCCCAACTGCTCGACTGCTCGCTCGGCCTACAGCTCGGTGCCGGTGCGCCGCGAGACACGCACCTTGGTGCCGTCGTCGTTGATGCGGTAACCGATCCGGGTCGGCTTCCCGTCAGACGGGTCGACGATCATCACGTTGCTCACGTGGATCGGCGCCTCCTGGGTGATGATGCCCCCGGACTGCGAGCCGCGCGTGCTCTGC
Source organism: Frankia sp. CgKIO3 (assembly GCF_977946435.1). Lineage (NCBI taxonomy): Bacteria > Bacillati > Actinomycetota > Actinomycetes > Frankiales > Frankiaceae > Frankia > Frankia sp. CgKIO3. The sequence goes on from NZ_CDWTMO010000003.1 coordinate 41,972, forward strand.
TGGACCCGGGTGTGCCGGGTGATCCGGTTCGCGCCCTCGACGAGGACCTTGTTCTGCTCCGGGTAGGCGCGGATGACCTTACCCTTGAGCCCACGGTCCTTGCCGGTGATGATCTGGACCGTGTCGCCTTTCTTGATCTTCAAAGTGGCCACGGTCACAGCACCTCCGGCGCCAGCGAGATGATCTTCATAAACTTCTTGTCACGCAGCTCCCGGCCGACCGGCCCGAAGATGCGGGTGCCCCGAGGGTCACCACCGTCCCGGATGAGCACCGCCGCGTTCTCGTCGAAGCGGATGTAGGAGCCGTCCGGCCGCCGGCGCTCCTTGGTGGTACGCACCACGACCGCCTTGACCACGTCGCCGCGCTTCACGCCGGCGCCGGGCAGGGCGTCCTTCACCGTGCCGACGATGATGTCGCCGATCCCCGCGTAACGACGCCCAGAGCCGCCGAGCACCCGGATGCAGAGAATCTCCCGCGCTCCGGTGTTGTCGGCGACCCGAAGTCGCGACTCCTGCTGAATCACTTTCCGCTCCTGATCACCCGGTACTACTGATCACCCGGTCCTGCCCGGCCCCGGCGTCCGGGCCAGAACTACTTCACTACTTCGCCTTCTCCAAGACCTGAACGATCCGCCATCGCTTGGTCGCCGACAGCGGCCGCGTCTCCATCAGCAGGACGCGGTCGCCGATACCGGTGGTGCCGCTCTCGTCGTGCGCCTTGACCTTCTTGGTACGACGGATCGTCTTGCCGTACAGCGGGTGCTGCACCCGGTCCTCGACCGCGACCACGACGGTCTTGGTCATCTTGTCGCTGACCACGAGGCCCTCTCGGACCTTACGGAATCCGCGGGGGAGAGCCGCCGCGTCCGTGCTCTGCGAAGCCTCCTGGGAGGCCGTCTCGTCTGTCACTGTCCTCACGCCCGTTCCGACTGCGTCGCGTCATCGTCCGCCGCGCCGGCCGCCACCGCCGGATCGTCGGTGATACCCAGCTCTCGTTCGCGCATGACGGTGTAGATCCGGGCGATGTCGCGCCGCACGGCCTGCAGCCGGCGGTTGTTCGACAGCTGCCCGGTCGCCGCCTGGAACCGGAGGTTGAACAGCTCCTCCTTGGCCTCCCGAAGCTTGTCGACGAGTTCCTCGCCCGACAGGCTCCGCAGCTCGTCCGCGGTAGCGACAGCCATTACGCACCACCTTCACGGACCACGAAACGGCACTTCATCGGCAGCTTGTGGATGGCCCGCCGCATCGCCTCGCGGGCCACCGGCTCCGCGACCCCGGACAGCTCGAACAGGACCCGGCCCGGCTTGACGTTCGCGACCCACCACTCAGGCGAGCCCTTACCGGAACCCATCCGGGTCTCGGCCGGCTTCTTGGTCAGCGGACGGTCCGGGTAGATGTTGATCCAGACCTTTCCACCACGACGGATGTGCCGGGTCATCGCGATACGGGCCGACTCAATCTGCCGGTTCGTCACGTAAGCCGACTCCAGGGCCTGAATCCCGTACTCACCGAACGTGACCCGGGTTCCGCCCTTGGCGGCACCGGTCCGCCCGGGGTGGTGCTGCTTGCGGTGCGCGACCTTCCGGGGAATCAGCATGTCTATTCCTCCGCCTTCTCCGGAGTGTTCGCCACGGCCGCCTCAGGCGTCGCGGCCGGCGTACTCGGCGCCGCGGTGGCGGACTCCGCGACAGGTGCCGTCGACTCGGCCGCCGCGGCCTCGCCCGCCGGAGTCTCAGCCGGGGCGTTCCCGCCGCCACCACCACGGCCCCGGCGCTCGCTGCGGGCCGCCGCCCGGCCCGCTTCGGTCCCGCCCTGGGTCGTGCCGGACGAGCCGGAACGCGGCCCGCGGCGCGGGCGCTCCCGGCGGGTCTGGCGCTGCAGCGCCTCCTGCGCCTCACGCTCGGCCCGGCTCTGGACGACGTCGCCCTTGTAGATCCAGACCTTCACGCCGATGCGGCCGAAGTTCGTCCGAGCCTCATAGAAGCCGTAGTCGATGTCCGCGCGAAGGGTGTGCAACGGCACCCGACCCTCGCGGTAGAACTCCGACCGGCTCATCTCGGCGCCACCGAGACGACCCGAGCACTGCACCCGGATCCCCTTCGCGCCGCCCTTCATCGCGGTCTGCATGGCCTTGCGCATCGCCCGGCGGAAGCTGACCCGGCTGGAGAGCTGTTCAGCCACCCCCTGGGCGACGAGCTGGGCGTCGATCTCGGGGTTCTTCACCTCGAGGATGTTGAGCTGCACCTGCTTGCCGGTGAGCTTCTCCAGGTCGCCACGGATACGGTCGGCCTCGGCGCCACGGCGACCGATGACGATGCCTGGGCGCGCGGTGTGGATGTCCACTCGCAGCCGCCCCTGGGTCCGCTCGATGTCGACCCGGCTGATGCCGGCCCGCTCCATGCCCCGCGACATCATCTTACGGATCTTCACGTCCTCGCCGACGTACGCCTTGTACTGCTTGTCGGCGTACCAGCGAGAGGTGAACTCCGAGGTGATACCAAGCCGGAACCCGTGCGGGTTGACCTTCTGCCCCACTACCGGGCCCTCCTTGTCGTCTTCGCGGTCGTCTTCGCGCCCCGGCCGGCCGCGGAGACCGGCTCCCGGCTCTCCACCACGACGGTGATGTGGCTGGTGCGCTTGCGGATCCGATAGGCCCGGCCCTGGGCGCGGGGCCGGATGCGCTTGAGCGTCGGCCCCTCGTCCACGTAGACCTCGCCGACCCACAGGGTGGCCGGATCGAGGCTGTGGTTGTTCTCGGCGTTCGCCGCGGCGCTGGCGACAACCTTGTACACGTCCTCGCTGGCCGCCTGCGGAGCGAACCGGAGGATGTCCAGCGCCTCGCCGACCGAGCGCCCGCGCACCAGGTCGACGACCCGGCGGGCCTTCGTCGGCGAGACCCGGACATAGCGGGCCGAGGCCTTGGCCCCGGGAAGACCGGCCCGGGTCAGGCCGTCAACGAGATCGTCAGCCACGGCGTGACCTCCGGTCCTCCTTGACGTGGCCACGGAAGGTCCGGGTCGGGGCGAACTCGCCGAGCTTGTGCCCGACCATGCCCTCGGTGATGAAGACCGGGACGTGCTTGCGGCCGTCGTGCACGGCGATCGTGTGCCCCAGCATGTCGGGGATCACGGTCGACCGGCGCGACCAGGTCTTGATGACGTGCTTGGTGCCCTTGGAGTTCTGCAGATCCACCTTCTTGAGCAGGTGGTCGTCGACGAACGGGCCCTTTTTCAGACTGCGTGGCATGGCTGTGTCTCCTCCTTCCTGCTCAGATCCGATGGGTGCGGCTGGTCGGCGGCGCGCTGGTGGTCGACGCGGCCCGGGGCCTGGAGATCACCACTACCGCCGCCTGTTCTGCTTGCGACGACGCACGATGAGCGCGTCGGACGACTTGCGGGTCGCGCGGGTCCGCCCCTCCGGACGGCCCTTGGGGTTGACGGGGTGACGACCGCCGGAGGTCTTACCCTCACCACCACCGTGCGGGTGGTCGACCGGGTTCATCGCGACACCACGCACGGTGGGTCGGCGACCCTTCCAGCGCATCCGGCCGGCCTTACCCCAGTTGATGTTGCTTTGCTCCGCGTTGCCGACCTCGCCGACCGTCGCGCGGCAGCGCACATCCACGTTGCGGATCTCACCGGAGGGCATCCGCAGCTGGGCGTAGGGGCCGTCCTTCGCGACGAGCTGCACACTCGTGCCGGCGCTGCGGGCAATCTTCGCACCACCACCGGGACGCAGCTCGATGGCGTGCACCACCGTGCCGGTCGGGATGTTGCGCAGCGGCAGCGCATTGCCGGGCTTGATGTCGGCGCCCACGCCGGAGCTGACCGTGTCGCCCTGCCTGAGCTTCACCGGCGCGAGGATGTAGCGCTTCTCCCCGTCGAGGTAGTGCAGCAGCGCGATCCGGGCGGTGCGGTTGGGGTCGTACTCGATGTGCGCGACCTTGGCCGGCACCCCGTCCTTGTCCCGCCGGAAGTCGATGACCCGGTACGCCCGCTTGTGGCCGCCGCCCTGGTGCCGGGTGGTGATCCGGCCGTGGATGTTGCGCCCGCCCTTGGAGTGCAGCGGGCGGACCAGCGACTTCTCCGGGTGGTCACGAGTGATCTCGACGAAGTCGGCCACGCTCGCACCACGACGCCCCGGCGTCGTCGGCTTGTACCTACGAATACCCATGGCTTCCTACCGTCCTGGACCCACCGCCGCCGCGGAGCGCACGCGCTCAGGCACCGGGGCCTCCGAAGATCTCGATCGTGTCACCGGGAGCCAGGCTCACCAGGGCCCGCTTGGAGGCGGACCGGTGTCCCCAGCCGTGCTTGGTCCGCTTGCGCTTGCCCTGCCGGTTGATGGTGTTCACCCGCAGGACCCGCACATTGAAGATCTGCTGGACCGCGAGCTTGATCTGGGTCTTGTTCGCGTCCGGACGCACGATGAAGGTGTAGACGTTCTCGTCGAGCAGGCCGTAGCTCTTCTCGGAGACGACCGGCCGCAGGATCACGTCACGCGGGTCGGGAATCACTTGTTCTCCTCCGCCCCGGCCACACCTTCGGTGCCCGCGGCAGCCTCGGTCCCGGCGGTAGAGGTCGCCGGACGGGTGTCACGAGCAAGGAATGCGGCCAGCGCCTCCTCGGTGAAGACCACGTCGTCGCTCACCAGCACGTCATAGGTGTTGAGCTGGCCCGGGTCGAGCAGGTGCACCGCCGCGACGTTGCGCAGGCTCTTCCAGGTCAGCTCGTCCGAACGGCTCGCCACCAGCAGCACCCGGTGGGTGTCGGCGATCGTCCGCAGCGCGGTGATCGCGCTCTTCGTCGACGGCGCCTCGCCGGAGACCAGCGAGGACACCACGTGCACCCGGTTGTTGCGGGCCCGGTCGGACAGCGCGCCGCGCAGCGCGGCGGCCTTCATCTTCTTCGGGGTCCGCTGGTCGTATCTGCGCGGCGTGGGGCCATGCACGGTGCCACCGCCGGTGAACTGCGGAGCCCGCAGCGATCCCTGCCGGGCCCGGCCGGTGCCCTTCTGCCGATACGGCTTACGGCCACCGCCGCGGACCTCGCCGCGGGTCTTCGTGTCGTGCGTGCCCTGGCGGGCCGCCGCGAGCTGCGCCACCACGACCTGGTGGATCAGCGGGACGTTGAGCGGCACGTCGAACACGCCACCGGGCAGCTCGACACTGCCGCCGTCGCCCCCGTTCGGCGCGTGCACCGCGACGGTGCGCGTGGTGACGCTCGGGTCGGATGTGGCCACCCGGCTCATGCCGAGACCTCCTCACCGGTATCGGCCGGCTCGGCCGCCGGGGCGATGGCCTCGGGCGCCGGGCGCTTGGCCGCGCTGCGCACGAGGACCAGACCACCGTCCGGGCCGGGCACCGCACCCCTGACCAGCAGATAGCCGCGCTCGGTGTCGACGGCGTGGATCGTCAGCCCCGAGGTCGTTGTGCGCACGTGACCCATCCGGCCGGCCATGCGCAGGCCCTTGAACACGCGACCGGGAGTGGCGCAGCCGCCGACCGACCCCGGCGAGCGGTGCTTGCGCTCGACGCCGTGCCCCGCGCCCAGGCCCTTGAACCCGTGACGCTTCATGACACCGGCGAACCCCTTACCCTTCGAGGTGCCGGTGACGTCGACGACGGTCCCGGCGGAGAACACCTCGCCGGTCAGCTCCTGGCCGGGCCGGTAGTTGCCGGCGTCGGCGGTCCGCAGCTCGACGAGGTGGCGCCGAGGCGTCACCCCACTGGTGGCGAAGTGGCCGCGAGCGGGATTGTTGATCTTACGCGGGTCGATCTCGCCGTAACCAAGCTGCACGGCCGAGTAGCCGTCCGAGTCAGGCGTCTTGACCTGCGTGACGACGTTAGGTCCGGCCTTGATGACGGTGACCGGCACGACGCGGTTGTTCGCGTCCCATACCTGGGTCATCCCGAGCTTGGTGCCCAGGAGCCCTCTGTAGTTGCGGATGAGCATGACTGCGCCGGCCCCTCTTACAGCTTGATCTCGATATCGACGCCCGCGGGCAGGTCGAGGCGCATGAGCGAGTCGACCGTCTTGGGCGTCGGGTCAAGAATGTCGATCAGCCGCTTGTGCGTCCGCATCTCGAAGTGCTCGCGGCTGTCCTTGTACTTGTGCGGCGACCGGATGACGCAGTAGATGTTCTTCTCCGTCGGCAGCGGCACCGGTCCCGCGACCTGCGCGCCCGTCCGCGTCACCGTCTCGACGATCTTCCGCGCCGAGCTGTCGATGACCTCGTGGTCATAGGCCTTGAGCCGGATGCGGATCTTCTGTGCCGCCATGGTGGGCTTCGCCTGTCCTGTCTGTCTCGTCCGGCCGGTATCGCTACCGGGTCACCGCCCGTAGATCCTCACCGCCGGCCGCGCGGCGAGCCTGGCACCGCGCCGCCGGCGGAAAGAATCTGCCGGTTGTACCGCTGTCTCGTGCCGGTCCCGCTCGACGTGTCGACCGGGACCGGACTGCGTCCCTTGCCGGCGGCCGGTTGTCCTCGGCAGCCGAGTCTCGCGAGAGCCCTGCCTGGCCGGGGCGACCCCGCCACACGTGGAGCCGGGCCCCGTCTGGTCAGGCAGCGCCGTGGGCGGTGGGTCCGTACACACGCCCGGACCCATCGCCCACGGCTACTACTTGAGAACCTTCGTAACCTGGCCCGCGCCGACGGTCCGGCCACCCTCGCGGATGGCAAAGCGCAGACCCTCCTCCATGGCGATCGGCTGGATCAGCTCGACCGTCATCTCGGTGTTGTCCCCCGGCATGACCATCTCCGTGCCCTCGGGGAGGGTCACGACGCCGGTCACGTCGGTGGTGCGGAAGTAGAACTGCGGGCGGTAGTTCTTGAAGAACGGCGTGTGCCGTCCGCCCTCATCCTTGTTGAGGATGTAGACGCGAGCCTCGAACACCGTGTGCGGAGTGATCGACTTCGGCTTGACGATGACCTGGCCGCGCTCGACGTCCTCACGCTTGATACCGCGCAGGAGCAGACCGACGTTGTCGCCGGCACGCCCCTCGTCGAGCAGCTTGCGGAACATCTCGACACCGGTCACGGTGGTGGAGGTGGTCTCCGGCTTGATACCAACGATCTCCACGGTCTCGTTGACCTTGACGATTCCGCGCTCGACGCGGCCGGTGACTACGGTGCCACGACCAGTGATCGTAAAGACGTCCTCGATCGGCATGAGGAACGGCCGGTCGATGTCACGCTGCGGCTCGGGGATCGACTCGTCGACCGCCGCCATGAGCTCGAGGAGCTTGGCGCCCCACTCCTTGTCGCCCTCCAGCGCCTTGAGCGCGGAGACCCGGACGACCGGAACGTCGTCGCCCGGGAACTCGTACGAGCTCAGCAGCTCCCGGACCTCCAGCTCGACGAGCTCGAGGATCTCCTCGTCGTCGACCATGTCGGCCTTGTTCAGGGCGACGACGATGTAAGGCACGCCGACCTGGCGGGCGAGGAGCACGTGCTCCTTCGTCTGCGGCATCGGGCCGTCGGTGGCGGACACGACCAGGATCGCGCCGTCCATCTGGGCGGCACCGGTGATCATGTTCTTGATGTAGTCGGCGTGTCCCGGGCAGTCGACGTGCGCGTAGTGCCGGGTGTCGGTCTGGTACTCGACGTGGGCGATCGAGATCGTGATGCCGCGGGCCTTCTCCTCCGGCGCCTTGTCGATCTGGTCGAACGGCGTGAAGGGGTTGAGGTCCGGGTAGGCGTCGTGCAGGACCTTGGTGATCGCCGCGGTCAGGGTCGTCTTGCCGTGGTCGATGTGACCAATGGTGCCGATATTGACGTGCGGCTTCGTCCGCTCGAACTTCTGCTTCGCCACGGGTGTCCCTCCAAGGACGGGTGGTGTCGTGCTGTGTAGTCAGGTAGGGGTGTTGCTCACGCCGCGAGGGCGTTCACTCTCCCCGGGCCTTGGCGATGATCTCCTTGGCGACGTTCGCGGGAACCTCGGCGTAGGAGTCGAACTGCATGGAGTAGCTCGCCCGGCCGGAGGTCTTCGACCGAAGATCACCAACGTAGCCGAACATCTCCGACAGTGGCACCAGCGCCCGTACGATCCGGGAACCGCCCCGCTCCTCCATCGCCTGGATCTGCCCACGGCGGGAGTTCAGGTCGCCGATCACGTCACCCATGTGGTCCTCGGGGGTGGTGACCTCGACGGCCATCAGAGGCTCGAGCAGCACCGGGTCGGCCTTGCGGGCCGCATCCTTGAACGCCATCGAACCGGCGATCTTGAATGCGAGTTCGGACGAGTCGACGTCGTGGAACTGGCCGTCAAGCAGGGTGACCTTGACGTCCACCAGCGGGTAGCCGGCGAGCACACCGAACTCCATGGCCTCCTGGCAGCCCGCATCCACCGAGGGGATGTACTCCCGGGGGATGCGACCACCCGTGACCTTGTTCTCGAACTCGTAGCCGCCGCCGTCGCCGCCGGAGGGCTCCAGGTTGATGATCACCCGGGCGTACTGGCCGGATCCACCCGTCTGCTTCTTGTGGGTGTAGTCGACCTTCTCCACCTTGCGGCGGATCGTCTCCCGATAGGCCACCTGCGGCTTGCCGACGTTCGCCTCGACACCGAACTCGCGGCGCATCCGGTCGACCAGCACGTCCAAGTGCAGCTCGCCCATGCCGGCGATGATCGTCTGACCGGTCTCCTCGTCGGTGCGGACCTGGAAGGTCGGGTCCTCCTCGGCGAGGCGCTGGATGGCGGTGCCCAGCTTCTGCTGGTCGGCCTTGGTCTTCGGCTCGATCGCGACGTGGATGACCGGCGCCGGGAACGTCATCGACTCCAGGATCACCGGGGCGTTCGGGTCGCAGAGCGTGTCACCCGTGGTGGTGTTCTTCAGCCCCACCACGGCCACGATCTGTCCCGCGCCGACGCCCTCCCGGTCCTCCCGGTGGTTGGCGTGCATCTGCAGGATGCGGCCGACGCGCTCCTTGCGGTCCTTCGTCGAGTTCAGCACCGGCGAACCACCGGTCAGCTTGCCGGAGTACACCCGGATGTAGGTCAGCTTACCCACGTACGGGTCACTCATGATCTTGAAGGCGAGCGCGGAAAACGGCTCGTCCTCGCTCGGCTCCCGGCGGACCTCGGTCTCCTCGCCGCCGACCGCATGGCCGACGGTGGCGCCGATGTCCAGCGGGTTCGGCAGGAAGTCGACGACGGCGTCGAGCATGGGCTGGACGCCCTTGTTCTTGAACGCCGAACCGCACAGCACCGGGTTGACCTTGCTCGCCAGGGTCGCGCGGCGCAGGGCGGCGATGAGCTGCTCCGTGGAGGGCTCCTCACCCTCGAGGTAGAGCTCCATGAGCTCGTCATCGTTCTCGGCGACGGTCTCGAGGAGCTTGTCGCGCCACTCCTGCGCGGCCTCGAGGTGATCCCGCGGGATGTCGACGGTCTCGTAGGAGGCGCCCTTGTCCTCGGTCTTCCAGAGGAGGCCCTTCATGCGGACCAGGTCGATGACACCGCGGAAGTCGGCCTCCACGCCCCACGGGAGCTGGATCACGGCCGGCGTCGCGTCGAGCCGGTCGATCATCATCTCCACGCAGCGGTGGAACTCGGCACCGACCCGGTCCATCTTGTTGACGAAGGCGATACGCGGGACGTTGTAACGGTCGGCCTGCTTCCAGACCGTCTCGCTCTGCGGCTCGACTCCGGCGACCGCGTCGAAGACCGCGACCGCACCGTCGAGGACCCGCAGCGAGCGCTCCACCTCAACGGTGAAGTCGACATGGCCGGGGGTGTCGATGATGTTGATGGTGTGGTCGCGCCAGATACAGGTGGTGGCCGCGGAGGTGATGGTGATCCCCCGCTCCTGCTCCTGCTCCATCCAGTCCATCGTGGCGCCGCCCTCGTGGACCTCACCGATCTTGTAGTTCACACCGGTATAGAAGAGGATGCGCTCGGTGGTGGTGGTCTTGCCCGCGTCGATGTGGGCCATGATCCCGATATTGCGAGTCCTGGCCAGCAAGGAATGTACGTCAGATGGCATCTCGGATCACCAGCGGTAGTGGGCGAAGGCCTTGTTGGACTCCGCCATCTTGTGGGTGTCCTCCCGGCGCTTCACACTGGCGCCGAGGCCATTGCTCGCGTCGATGAGCTCGTTCATCAGCCGCTCGGTCATCGTCTTCTCGCGACGAGCCCGGGAGTAGCCGACGATCCAGCGCAGCGCGAGGGTGGTGCTCCGGCCGGCGCGAACCTCGACCGGAACCTGGTAGGTGGCACCACCCACCCGGCGGCTACGCACCTCCAGCGTCGGCTTGACGTTGTCCAGCGCGCGCTTGAGCGTGACGACCGGGTCGTTGCCGGTCTTGTTCTTCGCACCCTCGAGTGCGCCGTACACGATGCGCTCCGCGACCGACTTCTTACCGCTCAACAGCACCTTGTTCACCAGCGCGGTCACCAGCGGCGACCCGTACACCGGGTCGACCACCACGGCGTGCTTGGGCGCAGGCCCCTTGCGCGGCATCAGCCCTTCTCCTTCTTCGCGCCGTAGCGGCTACGAGCCTGCTTACGGTTACGGACGCCCTGCGTGTCGAGAGCGCCTCGGACAATCTTGTACCGGACGCCCGGAAGATCCTTCACTCGGCCACCGCGAACCAGGACGATCGAGTGCTCCTGCAGGTTGTGGCCGACCCCGGGGATGTAGGCGGTGACTTCGATCCCGCTGTTCAACCGGACCCGGGCCACCTTGCGCAGGGCCGAGTTCGGCTTCTTCGGGGTGGTCGTGTAGACGCGGGTGCACACACCACGACGCTGAGGGCTTCCCTTGAGTGCCGGGGTCTTGGTCTTCTCGACCTTGTCCTGCCGGCCCTTGCGGACCAGCTGCTGGATCGTGGGCAACGCCGCTCCCGTTCCTGTCACGCCTCGTCGTACTGCCTTGGGCAACCAGACCGGTACGCCGGCCTCCCTGCTGCTGTGGTCCGCACCCGACCCACCGGAGTGTCCTCGAGCGGCTTTTCCGACCCACGCGGTCGGGCATGTCGCGCCATTCGACCGGAACCTCGATGCGGTAATCCAGTTCCGGTGAGGGGCACGCCAGCCCGCCCGTCCGCTTCGCGGAATCGAGCTCGACAGTCGCCGACGGATACCCCAATAGTGACTTTACGTCAACCTAGCGAGCACCACGGCGCCACATCGAAGTGCAGGACGCACGCCGGAGCCACGTGGACTCCGATCACAGGGCTCAATAGTACTCCACGCCCGCGTCAGGTGTCGAACGGGGGTGTCCGGCGAAATCCCCCGCAGACCCCGCGCGCACTATGGCACTCGACAAGCGCATGCACTCGACGAGCGGCACAGGCGAGCAGCAGCACGGCCCCACGTACTGGCACGCTGCACCTACTGGCACGCTGTACGGGACAGCACGATACCGGCATCGGAGGCCCGCGAGGACATGTCTGACGCAGCCGGCGCGCGATTCGCGGCCGCCCCCGCCCGACGCCGGCCGAGCCGGGACGAGCTGCTCGCGGCCTACGGGACCACCGTCCCGGACCTGGTCGCCCCGGCCACCGTCGTGCTGCTCTGCGGGATCAATCCGTCCCTCGAGTCCGGGGCCACCGGCTTTCACTTCGGCACGCCGAGCAACCGGCTGTGGCCGGTGCTGCACCTCGCCGGCTTCACCCCACGCCGGCTGCATCCCAGCGAGACCGACGAACTGGCCCGCCGGGGCATCAGCATCACCAATCTCGTCCACCGCTCCACCGCGCGCGCCGACGAGATCAGCGATGACGAGGTCCGCGCCGGCGTGCCCCGGCTCACCGAACTCGTCGAACGGGTCTCGCCCCGGTGGGTGGCCTTCCTCGGCCTGGCCGCCTACCGGATCGGGTTCGGGCGCCGCAGCGCGAAGGTCGGCCGCCAGGCGGAGACCCTGGGACCCGCCGGCATCTGGCTCCTGCCCAATCCGAGCGGCCTGAACGCGCACTATCAGCTGCCCGACCTGGTCCGGGTCTACGGCGAGCTATGCGAAACCGCCTATTCCTGACCCACCCGCCACGTTCCCGAGGAGGGCCGCCGCCGGGCCAGCCGGCAGATGCGCGCGTACCGGGGCCCAGAAGTCGGCTCCGGGGGGCGCCTCGACCTCGATGCGGGAGCCGCCGGCCCAGGCCGCATCGAAGGCGAGCCGCCACGAGTGCAGCAGGGTGCGGGCGGTGGCACCCCGGCCGAACAGCGGATCGCCCTCGATTGGGTGCCCGATCCAGGCCAGATGCACCCGGATCTGGTGGCGCCGCCCGCTGACCGGCGTGACTGCGAGCAGGGTGTACTCACCGCCCTCCCATACCCGGATGAAGGTCGTGACGGACGGGTATGTCCGGACGTGGGAGAACACCGCGGCGGGCGGAATCGTCCAGCGTCCGATGCCCGCGCCGGTCGGGGCAAGCCCTGCCCGGGGAACCTCCGCCAAGGGGGCCATCTCCGCCAGGCCGGCCATGATGTCGGCCCGGTTCGCCGCCACCCGGACCCGACTCTTGCGCCCCACGCTCAGCGGCAGATCAATGGTCCCCGAGACGGGCAGTCCACGGGTCCGGGTCAGGACGAGGTAGCGCTTGTCCACCGTGCGACGCTGGAACTGCCGGGTGAGATCACCGTGGAACCGCAACTGCCGGGCGAAGAGCACCAGGCCCGAGGTGACCTTGTCGATGCGGTGCACCGGGAACAGCTCCTCGCCGTCATCCCCGGCGAGGGTGACGAGATCGGTGTCGTGCCGCTCTCCCATAACCGAGATGCCGACGGGTTTGTCGAGCACGAGAATGGCCTCATCCTCGTAGATCATTCGCTCCCGGCGAATCTCGGTCCACTCGGTCCACTCGGTCATAAAACGGTCAGCCCCGGTCACGTCAACTGCCGGGGAGCGCCTCGATGACCACTGTCCGATAAGGCGCGGCCAACCGACTCAGGTCGTCGTGGTCGCCGGTCAGAATCACACCGCCGCTACCTTCCACCGCCACCGCAGGTGCCTGCCCCTATCCTACCGATTTCCGCCTCTGCGCGCCGTCCCACCAGCGGGCTCCGGACCTGGACGCGCAACCGGCCCGGCACCCTGGTGAGGACGCCGGGCCGGTCCTGATCGATCGGGCTTCGGTCGGGCTCTGGTCAGCTCCGCTCGGTCAGCCTCGCGACCTGCTTACGCGCGACCTGCTCAGCGGAAGTCTCCCGAGCTGCGGTAGTCGAACTCGTCCAGCGGGACCGCCTGGCCGGAGCCCGTGCCGAACGCGCCGTAATCGACGCCGCCGTCCTCGTAGGCACCGACGGAGTACATCGCCGCACGTGCCTCCTCGGTCGGCTCGACCCGGATGTTGCGGTACCGGGAGATCCCGGTGCCGGCCGGGATGAGCTTTCCGATAATGACGTTCTCCTTCAGGCCGACGAGCGAGTCCGACCGGGCGTTGATCGCCGCGTCGGTAAGCACCCGGGTCGTCTCCTGGAAGGATGCAGCCGACAGCCACGACTCGGTCGCCAGCGACGCCTTGGTGATCCCCATGAGGACTGGGCGGGCCGAGGCCGGCTGGCCACTGGCTTCCACCACCCGACGGTTCTCCGCCTCGAACCGGGCCCGCTCGCAGAGCTCACCGGGCAGCAGGGTGGTGTCACCCGACTCGAGAACGTTCACCCGCTTGAGCATCTGGCGGATGATGATCTCGATGTGCTTGTCGTGGATCGACACACCCTGCGACCGGTAGACCTCCTGGACCTGGTCCACCAGGTGGAGCTGGACCTGGCGCGGCCCGAGGATGCGCAACACCTCGTGCGGGTCGACGGCACCGTCGACGATCTGGCTGCCGACCTCGATGTGGTCGCCCTCGCGGACCCGCAGGCGCGAACGCCGCGAGACCGGGTAGGCGATCTCGTCGCTGCCGTCGTCCGGCACCACCACGACCTTGAAGGTCTTCTCGGTCTCCTCGATCTTCACCCGGCCGGAGACCTCGGTGATGGGGGCCTTGCCCTTCGGGCTGCGCGCCTCGAACAGCTCGACGACACGCGGCAGGCCCTGGGTGATGTCGTCGCCGGCGACGCCACCGCTGTGGAAGGTACGCATCGTCAGCTGGGTGCCGGGCTCACCGATGGACTGCGCGGCGACGATGCCGACGGCCTCACCGACGTCGACCAGCTTGCCGGTGGCGAGCGAGCGCCCGTAGCACTGGGCGCACACTCCCATCCGGGACTCGCAGGTCAGCGCCGAGCGGACCCGCACCTGCTCGATGCCGGCCTCGATGATCTGGCTGATCGCGACGTCCCCGGCGTCGGTGCCGGCGGGCACGATGACCTCGCCGTTCGCGTCGATCGCGTCGGAAGCCAGCGTCCGCGCGTACGCCGAGGTCTCGGCGTACCGGTCCCGGACCAGCACCCCGTCGGCGCCCTTGCGGGCGATCCGGGTGAGGATGCCGCGCTCGGTGCCGCAGTCCTCCTCGCGGACGATGACGTCCTGGCTGACGTCGACGAGCCGCCGAGTCAGGTACCCCGAGTCCGCGGTGCGCAGGGCGGTGTCAGCGAGTCCCTTACGGGCACCGTGGGTGGAGATGAAGTACTCCAGCACGGTCAGACCCTCGCGGAAGTTCGCCTTGATCGGCCGCGGGATGATCTCACCCTTCGGGTTGGAGACCAGGCCACGCATGCCGGCGAGCTGCCGGATCTGCATCATGTTTCCAGCGGCTCCGGAGTTGACCAGCACGTAGACCGGGTTGGTCGCCGGGAAGTTCTCCTCCATCGCCTCGGCGATCTTGTTGGTCGCCTCGGTCCAGATCTGGACCAGCTCGCTGCGGCGCTCCTCATCGGACAGGAAGCCGCGGTCGAACTGCTTCTGGACCCGGTCGGCACGCTGCTCGTAGTCGTCGAGGATCTCGGCCTTGTTCGGCGGCGCGACGACGTCCTCGATCGCGACGGTGACCCCGGACCGGGTGGCCCAGTAGAAACCGGCGCTCTTCAGGGCGTCCAGGGTCGCCGCTACCTGGATCTTCGGGTACCGCTCAGCCAGGTCGTTGACGATCGCGGCCTGTGCCTTCTTGTTCAGCTGGGCGTTGATGAAGGGGTAGCCCTCCGGCAGCGCCTCGTTGAGCAGGCAACGGCCGAACGTGGTCTCCAGGGTGAACACGTCCCCGGTGACCCAGTCGGCGGGCGGGACCCAGTCCGACGGCGGGGTGCTGTCCCGCAACCGCACCTTGATCTTCGCCTGAAGGGCGATCTCCCGGGCGTCGAACGCCATCTGCGCCTCGGCGACGCTGGAGAACGACCGCCCCTCGCCGAGCGCCCCCTCGGCCAGGCGGGACAGATGGAAGACCCCGGTCACCATGTCGAGGCTCGGCATCGCCAGCGGCCGGCCCGATGCGGGCGAGAGGATGTTGTTGCTCGACAGCATCAGGATCCGCGCCTCGGCCTGCGCCTCGGCGGACAGCGGCAGGTGCACCGCCATCTGGTCACCGTCGAAGTCGGCGTTGAACGCCGTGCAGACCAGCGGGTGGATCTGGATGGCCTTGCCCTCGACGAGCTGCGGCTCGAAGGCCTGGATGCCGAGGCGGTGCAGGGTCGGCGCCCGGTTGAGCAGCACAGGGTGCTCGGTGATGACCTCCTCGAGCACGTCCCACACGACCGGGCGGGCCCGCTCGACCATCCGCTTCGCCGACTTGATGTTCTGCGCGTGGTTGAGGTCCACCAGGCGCTTCATCACGAACGGCTTGAACAGCTCCAGCGCCATCTGCTTGGGCAGACCGCACTGGTGCAGCTTGAGCTGCGGACCGACGACGATGACCGAACGGCCGGAGTAGTCGACCCGCTTGCCCAGCAGGTTCTGGCGGAACCGGCCCTGCTTGCCCTTGAGCATGTCGGACAGCGACTTCAGCGGACGGTTACCCGGGCCGGTGACCGGCCGGCCGCGGCGGCCGTTGTCGAACAGCGCGTCGACGGCCTCCTGCAGCATCCGCTTCTCGTTGTTGACGATGATCTCGGGCGCGCCGAGGTCGAGCAGCCGCTTCAACCGGTTGTTCCGGTTGATCACCCGGCGATACAGGTCGTTGAGGTCCGAGGTGGCGAACCGGCCACCATCGAGCTGCACCATCGGGCGCAGATCGGGTGGGATCACCGGGACGCAGTCGAGCACCATCCCCATCGGGGAGTTGCGGGTGTTCAGGAACGCCGAGACAACCTTGAGCCGCTTGAGCGCGCGGGCCTTCTTCTGACCCTTGCCGCTGCGGATGGTCTCGCGCAGCGACTCGGCCTCGGCGCCCAGGTCGAAGTCAGCGAGCCGCCGCTGCAGCGCCTCGGCGCCCATGCCTCCGTCGAAGTACGCACCGAAGCGGTCGCGCAGCTCGCGATAAAGCAGCTCGTCCGGCTCCAGGTCCTGGACCTTCATGTTCTTGAAGCGGTCGAAGACCCGGTCGAGATCGTCGATCTTACGCTGCACCCGGTCCCGGATCTGGCGCATCTCGCGCTCGGCCGACTCGCGGACCTTGCGTCGCGCGTCACCCTTGGCGCCCTCGGCCTCGAGCTGCGCGAGGTCGGCCTCGAGCCGCTTCTGCCGGACTTCCACGTCGGCGTTCTTCTTGTCCTCGAGCTGCTGCTTCTCGACGCCGATGCGGGCCTCGAGGGTGGGCAGGTCGCGGTGACGCGCCTCCGTGTCGACCTTGGTGATCATGTAGGCGGCGAAGTAGATGACCTTCTCGAGGTCCTTCGGCGCCAAGTCCAGCAGGTAGCCGAGCCGGCTCGGAACACCCTTGAAATACCAGATGTGGGTGACTGGGGCGGCGAGCTCGATATGCCCCATGCGTTCGCGGCGCACCTTGGCGCGGGTGACCTCGACGCCGCAGCGCTCGCAGATGATGCCCTTGAAGCGGACCCGCTTGTACTTACCGCAATAGCACTCCCAGTCCCGGGTGGGACCGAAGATCTTCTCGCAGAAGAGTCCGTCCTTCTCCGGCTTCAGGGTGCGGTAGTTGATCGTCTCCGGCTTCTTGACCT
>NZ_CDWTMO010000003.1:59204-67973 GCF_977946435.1 Frankia sp. CgKIO3
CACCGTGCGACCACTGGCGGATGTCATCCGCGGTGGCGAGACCGATGCGCAGTTCGTCGAAGAAGTTGACGTCCAGCAAGACTGTCGCCTGCTCTCTCTTTCTCGGTCGGGACGCTGGAGTCGGATGGAGCCGCCGGAGGCCTCGCCGCCCATCAGGGCGGGGGCGTCGGACCCCCGGCGTCCGTCAGACCTCCTCGACGCTGCTCGGCTCGCGCCGGGACAGGTCGATCCCGAGTTCCTCCGCCGCACGGAAGACGTCCTCGTCGGTGTCACGCATCTCGATCTGCACGCCATCGCTGGAGAGCACCTCGACGTTGAGGCACAGCGACTGCATCTCCTTGATGAGCACCTTGAACGACTCCGGGATACCGGGCTCCGGAATGTTCTCGCCCTTGACGATCGCCTCGTAGACCTTGACCCGGCCCACGACGTCGTCGGACTTGATGGTCAGCAGTTCCTGCAGGGCGTAGGCGGCGCCGTATGCCTCCAGCGCCCACACCTCCATCTCGCCGAACCGCTGGCCACCGAACTGCGCCTTACCACCCAGGGGCTGCTGGGTGATCATTGAGTAGGGACCGGTCGACCGGGCGTGGATCTTGTCGTCGACCAGGTGCAGCAATTTGAGGATGTAGATGTAGCCGACCGCCACCGGGTAGGGATACAGCTCACCGGTCCGGCCGTCGAACAGCTTGGCCTTGCCGGAGGAGCCGATCAGCTGGACGCCGTCGCGGTTGGGCAGGGTGGAGTCGAGCAGACCGATGATCTCCTCCTCGCGAGCACCGTCGAAGACGGGGGTCGCCACGTTGGTGCCGGCCGGGGCGGCGTCCGCGCCGATGCCACGCAGCCGCTCCTTCCAGTCCTCGGTGCCGGAGTCGACCTGCCAGCCGGTCTTGGCAACCCACCCGAGGTGGGTCTCCAGGATCTGGCCGAGGTTCATCCGGCGCGGCACGCCGTGCGGGTTGAGCACGACGTCGACGGCGGTGCCGTCCTCGAGGAAGGGCATGTCCTCGACGGGCAGGATCTTGGCGATGACACCCTTGTTGCCGTGCCGGCCGGCAAGCTTGTCCCCGTCGGTGATCTTCCGCTTCTGGGCGACGTAGACCCGGACCAGCTCGTTGACCCCGGGCGGGAGCTCGTCGCCGTCCTCGCGGGAGAACACCCGCACGCCGATGACCTTGCCGGACTCACCGTGCGGCACCTTCAGCGAGGTGTCACGGACCTCCCGGGCCTTCTCCCCGAAGATTGCGCGCAACAGGCGCTCCTCGGGGGTCAGCTCGGTCTCGCCCTTGGGTGTGACCTTGCCGACCAGGACGTCGCCGGGCGAGACCTCGGCGCCGATCCGGATGATCCCCCGCTCGTCGAGGTCGGCAAGAACCTCCTCGGCGACGTTCGGGATGTCCCGGGTGATCTCCTCCGGGCCGAGCTTGGTGTCGCGGGCGTCGACCTCGTGCTCCTCGATGTGGATCGAGGACAGCACGTCGTCCTGGACGAGACGCTGGGACAGGATGATCGCATCCTCGTAGTTGTGCCCCTCCCACGGCATGAAGGCGACCAGCAGGTTCTTGCCGAGCGCCATCTCACCGTTGTCGGTGCACGGGCCGTCCGCGATGACCTGGCCGGCCTCGACCCGGTCGCCCTCGTTCACGATCGGCTTCTGGTTGATGCAGGTGCCCTGGTTCGACCGGCGGAACTTCGCCAGCCGGTAGGTGCGCCGGGTGCCGTCGTCGTGCATGACAGTGATGTAGTCGGCCGAGAGATCCTCGACCACCCCCGCCTGGGCGCAGACGACCACGTCGCCGGCATCCTTGGCCGCGCGGGCCTCCATCCCGGTGCCGACCAGCGGCGCCTCGGAGCGCAGCAGCGGCACCGACTGGCGCTGCATGTTGGAGCCCATGAGCGCGCGGTTGGCGTCATCGTGCTCGAGGAACGGGATCATGGCAGTGGCCACGGAGACCATCTGACGGGTCGAAACGTCCATGTAGTCGACCTCATCCGGCGGGATGAACTCGACCTCACCGCCCTTGCGGCGGACCAGGACACGGTCCTCCGCGAACGTTCCGTCCGGCCGTAGCGGCGCGTTCGCCTGCGCCTTGACGTGCCGGTCCTCCTCATCGGCGGTCAGGTAGTCGATCTCGTCGGTGACGCGACCGTCCACGACCTTGCGGTACGGCGTCTCAACGAAGCCGAACGGGTTGATCCGGGCGAACGTCGACAGCGAGCCGATCAGACCGATGTTCGGGCCTTCCGGCGTCTCGATCGGGCACATCCGGCCGTAGTGGCTGGGGTGCACGTCGCGAACCTCGAAGCCCGCCCGCTCTCGAGAAAGGCCGCCTGGGCCAAGTGCGTTCATCCGGCGCTTGTGAGTCAGACCAGCCAACGGGTTCGTCTGGTCCATGAACTGCGAGAGCTGACTGGTGCCGAAGAACTCCTTGATGGAGGCGACGACCGGCCGGATGTTGATCAGGGTCTGCGGCGTGATCGCCTCGACATCCTGCGTAGTCATCCGCTCGCGGACGACCCGCTCCATCCGGGCAAGTCCCAGCCGGACCTGGTTCTGGATCTGCTCACCGACCGAGCGCAGGCGACGGTTGCCGAAGTGGTCGATGTCGTCGACCTCGTACTCGGCCGGATCGGCGCCCGCGTGCAGCTTGACGACGTACTCGATGGTGCGGACGATGTCGTTCTCGGTGAGAACGCCGATGTCGTGAGCAACGTCGAGGGAGAGCTTCTTGTTGACCTTGTAGCGACCGACCTTGGCGAGGTCGTAACGCTTCGGGTTGAAGAAGAGGTTCTCCAGCAGGGTCTGCGCCGACTCCCGTGTCGGCGGCTCACCCGGGCGCAGCTTGCGGTAGATGTCGAGCAGCGCATCGTCCTGGCCGGCGGTGTGGTCCTTCTCCAGGGTGATGCGCATCGACGGGAAGTCACCGAACCGCTCGAGGATGCGGGCCTCGTCCCAGCCGAGCGCCTTGAGCAGCACCGTGACGGACTGACGGCGCTTGCGGTCGATCCGCACGCCCACGGTGTCGCGCTTGTCGATCTCGAACTCCAGCCAGGCTCCCCGGGAGGGGATCACCTTGCAGGAGTACAGGTCCTTGTCGGAGGCCTTGTCGAGGCTGCGCTCGAAGTAG
Organism: Frankia sp. CgKIO3; assembly: GCF_977946435.1. Lineage (NCBI taxonomy): Bacteria > Bacillati > Actinomycetota > Actinomycetes > Frankiales > Frankiaceae > Frankia > Frankia sp. CgKIO3. The sequence goes on from NZ_CDWTMO010000003.1 coordinate 62,333, forward strand.
ACCCCCGGGGAGCGCACGAGCTGGCTGACCACCACGCGCTCAGTGCCATTGATGACGAAGGTGCCCTTCGGGGTCATGAGCGGGAAGTCACCCATGAACACCGTCTGGCTCTTGATCTCGCCGGTGGTGTTGTTGGTGAACTCGGCCGTGACGAACAGCGGAGCCGAGAAGGTCATGTCCTTGTCCTTGCACTCCTCCATGGAGTACTTGGGCGGTTCGAACCGGTGGTCCCGAAAGGACAGTGACATCGAGCCGGAGAAGTCCTCGATCGAGGAGATCTCCTCGAAGACCTCCTCGAGACCCGAGGTGATCGGAACGTCGTCACGGCCGGAATCGATGGCCTCCTGCACCCGCTCCGCCCAGGCGTCACTACCGATCAGCCAATCGAAGGACTGCGTCTGAAGAGCAAGGAGATCCGGGACCTCGAGGGGCTCGATAATCTTAGCGAACGAGATGCGGGAAGAAGAGCGCGAGGCGGCCAAGGTGGTCCTTCCGGTGGCCTGATCGTCGGGCTGGCGTCGCGGACGTCAAGTATCCGTCGGGGAATGGTCAGGTGATCAGTGTCTCGCTACGGTTGTCAGGAACGGCGGCGGGGGGTGCCCCACCGGTGAGACGATGGCCGCGGGACGTGGAGGCCGACCCCCGGGCGTCCTGCGTAGCGGATGTGCGGCCGACAACGGGCACGCGAAAGCCTCGCCACGGCATGTGCGCGCGGCGACACGAGTGTCCGCTGAGAACAACGGATCGGTGTATGGGCAAAGGTCTCGCTCAGGGTCCTCGGTGTGGCAGCCGTACAGCCGTGCCACACTCCGGCACGACCAGCGCGCCTCCGCATCGTCCCGGACCGACCGCGAGTACCGCTCCGGACCACGTAACCGGAAACGCCTCACGGTGCATACCAGCCCCCGAACAGGGCCGACCGTCACCAACGGCACGGTGTCGGCGAGGTCGATACAACGAGAAGGGCAGCGCAAACTAGCAGTGTAGCCGAAGGGCACACCGCTGGCAAGGATCTGCGTGATGGGACCACGCAGGGAGGACGTAGCGCACCGCATCTGCTCCCGACGAGGGTTCGCAAACTTGATGGAACTCCGATCCACAGAGGCCGTCAACCCCCTTCGGAAAACGTCACGAACGGACCCGACCTGCCCATCTGTGCATCGGGCCGCCTGCGGTGGACCTTCCGGGCCTTCCAGACAGCACGTGCCGGGGCACCGCAGAGAGGTGCCCCGGCACGGGGGTGTCCGCCACGGCCACGCCGAGCGGCCGCAAGAGACGCCCCGCCCGGCGACGGACATCGCCGGGCGGGGCGTCCCAGGGCAGCGAAGTGCTGCCGGTACTGCTCGAACTGCCGGTACTACTTGACGGTGACCGTGGCGCCGGCGCCCTCGAGGGCCGCCTTCGCCTTGTCCGCCGCCTCCTTGGCGACCTTCTCCAGGACCGGCTTCGGAGCCCCGTCGACGAGGTCCTTGGCCTCCTTCAGCCCGAGGCTGGTCAGCGCACGGACCTCCTTGATGACCTGGATCTTCTTGTCACCGACGGATTCAAGGATGACGTCGAACTCGTCCTGCTCCTCGGCGGCCGGCGCCTCGCCGCCCGCACCACCGGCGGCCGGGGCTGCGGCCACGGCGACCGGAGCCGCGGCGGTGACGCCGAAGGTCTCCTCGAACTGCTTCACGAACTCCGAGAGCTCCAGCAGGGTCAGTTCCTTGAAGGCGTCCAGCAGCTCTTCGGTCGACAGCTTCGCCATGGTGGCGGTTCCTTCCTTGTCATGCCTGATTCGGGGTGGCCTGCTCGTGACTGCGAGCGACCTGGTTGTGACCTCGGGGCGGCACCATGGTGGCGCCGTTCGGCTATTCGGCGGCAGCCTCGGCGGCCGGCTGCTCGGCGGCGCCGGCGGACTGGCCTTCACGCTGCTCGCGCAGCGCCTCCGCAAGCCGGGCCACCTGGGACAGCGGAGCGGCGAAGAGCCCGACGGCCCCGGCCAGCGTGCCCTTCATCGCCCCGGCCAGCTTCGCCAGCAGGACCTCGCGGGACTCGAGATCCGCAAGCTTGCGAATCTCGTCGGCGGTCATCGGCTTGCCCTCGACGAAGCCGCCCTTGAGCACCAATGCCGGGTTCGCCCGAGCGAAGTCGCGCAGGCCCTTGGCCGCCTTGACCGGGTCGCCGCTGACGAAAGCGACAGCGGTCGGCCCGACGAACAGGTCGTCGAGTCCGGTGACCCCGGCCTGCTCCGCCGCAATCTTGGTCAGAGTGTTCTTGACCACGGAATAGCGCGTGCCCTCGCCGAGGGCACGCCGCAGCTCGGTGAGCTGGCTCACCGTCAAACCGCGGTACTCCGTGAGCACCGCGGCGGTCGAGCCACGGAACTCCTCGACGATCTCCGCCACCGCGGCGGTCTTCTCAGCTTTCGCCATGGGGCTCCTTCGGGGTGTCGGCTGGTCATCCGGAAACGCCCTCGGAACATGACGAACGCCCCGGCGCAGGCGCACAGGGCGTGAAGAGCGGCGGTGGCGATACCGGGTGCGTCACCCGGCTGCGTGCATCCGTCACGGAGCTTCCCGTCCGTCACCTGCACGGGTCGCCCGGAGAACCCGGGGCCTTCGGCCGTCGGTCGAACCGGACGAGGAGTGACTCTCGACGGGAACGGAGACGGCAACCAGCGGTCTTCGGTGTGGAACTGGATATCAGTGTACGCGATTGTTGTCCGCGGCTGTTCGTCGCTGTTCGCCCGCCCGGCGGCCGCACGCATGGCTTCGCGCGGCGGTGCTTCCGGACGGGCGAGAGCCTCCGGACGGGCCGGATCAGGCGGCGGCACCCTCGTCGAGCAGGTTGCGGGTGCGGTTCGGGTCGACCGGGATACCCGGGCCCATGGTGGTCGTGAAGGTGACCTTCTTCAGGTACCGGCCCTTGGCCGCGGACGGCTTCACCCGGACGATCTCATCCAGGGCAACCGTGTAGTTCTCGATCAGCTGGGCGTCAGTGAAGTTCGTCTTCCCGATGACGATATGCAGGTTACCCTGCTTGTCTACCCGAAAGTTGATCTTTCCACCCTTGATGTCGGAGACGGCCTTGCCGATGTCCAGCGTCACGGTGCCGGTCTTCGGGTTCGGCATCAGGCCGCGGGGGCCCAGGACCCGAGCGATCCGACCGACCTTCGCCATCTGGTCGGGCGTCGCGACGGTCGCGTCAAACTCCAGGAAGCCCTCCTGGATCCGGGCGACCAGGTCGTCGCTACCGACGATGTCGGCCCCGGCCGCGCTCGCCTCAGCGGCCTTCTCCCCGGCGGCGAAGACGGCGACGCGGGGGGACTTCCCGGTGCCGTGCGGCAGGTTGACCGTGCCACGGACCATCTGGTCGGCCTTACGAGGATCGACCCCGAGTCGGATCGCAACCTCGACCGTCGCGTCATACTTCGTCGTCGAGGTCTGCTGCGCGAGGCGGACCGCCTCCAGCGGGCTGTAGAGGTTCTCCAAGTTGATCTTCTCGGCCGCGGCGCGGTAGGCCTTGCTGCGCTTCATACTGTCTGTCTCCTCGTGGTGATGGCGGACGGCCGTCGAAGGGGCGCGGCGACGTGGACACGTCCTGTCCACCCGGCACCTGCGCCCGGCCGCCCTCCCACTGGTCGGTCCGGTGGTGGGGGAAACTCGAGGGCGTACTACTCGCCGACCGTGATACCCATGGATCGGGCGGTACCAGCGATGATCTTCTCGGCGGCCTCGATCGAGGTGGCGTTGAGGTCCGGGAGCTTGGTCTGGGCGATCTCGCGGATCTGCGCCGCGGTGAGCTTGGCAACCTTGTCCCGGTGCGGGATGCCACTGCCCTTCTCCACGCCCGCGGCCTTGAGGATGAGCCGCGCGGCCGGCGGGGTCTTCGTGACGAAGGTGAAGGACCGGTCGTCGTAGACGGTGATCTCGACCGGCACGACGTTGCCGGCCTGCGACTCGGTCGCCGCGTTGTACTGCTTGCAGAACTCCATGATGTTCACGCCATGCTGACCCAGCGCGGGGCCGACCGGCGGCGCCGGGGTGGCCTTGCCGGCGTTGATCTGGAGCTTGATGATCGCGGTGATCTTCTTCTTCTTGGGAGGCATGTGCTCGTCTTCCTACCGGGGTTCTACGGAGCGGATCAGATCTTCGCGACCTGATTGAACTGCAGCTCGACGGGCGTCTCCCGACCGAAGATCGAGACCAGCACCTTCAGCCGCTGGGCGTCGAGGTTGATCTCGCTGATGGTCGCCGGGAGCGTGGCGAAGGGGCCGTCCATGACGGTGACGGACTCGCCGACCTCGAACTCCTGCACCCGGACGATCTCGACCTTCTTCTCCTTCGGCGCAGCCGGGGCGAGGATCGAGAGGACCTCCTCCCGGCGCAGCGGGGAGGGCCGGTTGGTGAGCCCGACGAACCCGGTCACACCCGGGGTGTTGCGGACCGCCGACCACGACTGATCGGTCAGATCCATCCGGACGTAGATGTAACCCGGGTACTTCTTCTGCTGGACAAGCTGCCGCTTGCCGTTCTTGACCACCGGGACCTCCTCGGTGGGCACCTCGATCTGGAAGATGTAGTCCTCCATGTTGAGGCTGGAGATCCGGGTCTCGAGATTGGTCTTGACCTTGTTCTCGTACCCCGCGTAGGAGTGCACGACGTACCACTCGCCGGGCGCGTCCTCGATCGCCCGCCGCAGGTCATCGGCGTCGTCGGCATCGTCGTCCGTCAGGGCCGGCGGCACCGTCCCGACCGCCGGGGAGGCCGGGAAAGCACCCTCGGGGGCGGGATCGGTCTCGGGATCGGTCTCGGCGGCGGCGTAGACGTCGCCAAGTTCGGCGCCAGCGTCCGTGCTCGCCACCTCGTCGTGCTCGAACGCCGCGAGGGGATCGAGACGGGCGAGGGCCTCCCCCTGCTCGGAAGAGGCGTGCTCGGGCGACTGGGACACGCGGACGATCCTTACTCTCGTGAACACTTCTGCTGCTGTGGACCCGCGGAGCGGCGCTGCGCGGGCGTGGGGCCGGACGGGCAGCCGGCTCGCCGACGGGCAGCTCCAGCGACCACCGCCTGCCTCGGCCCCGGCCTGTCCGGCCGGTGGGGCCCGTCAGCCGAAGACCGCGAGAACCGCCTTCGTGAGGCCGAAGTCGAGGGTAGCCACGAACGCCGTCATCACGCTGACGAAGACGAGCACGACCAGCACATAGGTGATCAGCTCACTCCGCCCGGGGTAGACGACCTTCCGTAGCTCCGCCATGACCTCGCGGATGAACACAAGTGGCCGATACCGACGTCGACCCGCGGCACGCGTAGCCCGCTTGGGGCGCGGTGCCGCGTCACGGGTATCGGTCGCCACTCAACTCCACCCACTCCGTCATCGGACCAGTCAGGTCATCGGACCAGCCAGCTGTCGAACAGCGCAGGGGCGACAGGACTCGAACCTGCAACCGCCGGTTTTGGAGACCGGTGCTCTACCAATTGAGCCACGCCCCTAGACACACACCCGGATCCTTGCGACCGCTACGCCACCATACCCCGGCTATGCGCTACGTAGCACATAGCCCAGACGTAGTGCATAGCTCAGCCGCACGGTGATGTACCGGAATGGGTACCTGAGCGGATCGAGCATACCCCTTTGCCGCCTGGACTCCGCGTAC
>NZ_CDWTMO010000004.1:0-55470 GCF_977946435.1 Frankia sp. CgKIO3
TCCCAAGCGGCGAAGCCAGCGGACTCCGACCAGGTCGGCGAGCCCGCCCACGAGCAGGCATCCGATCCCCGCCGGCGTGCCCAGCAACACCGCGATCGGCGCTGCTCCCGCGAGCGACCCCAGGACGATTCCGGCCAGCGGGAGCGAGGCCACCAGCCGTCCGGATGACCGGGGCCCGGCCAGTGCCGAGGTCAGCTCGCCCGCCCGCACCGCGTCGGCGCGGGCGGGCGCCGCGAGCATCGTCGCGACGGGAGCCAGCCTTGCGCCGACGGCCGCGCAGACCTGGTAGGCGACTCCGAGCTGCCGCAGTGATGACGCCTCACTGCGGCACAACAATGGACCGGGCTCCTCCGTCCGGTCGAGCGCGGCACCGAGCTGGTCCAGGGGCACCCAGGCCGATCGTCCCGCCGGTGCCGCAACGAGTTCGTCGATGCCGCCCGCCGCCCGGCGCAGGGCCTCGAGCTGGGTTGCGCCGGCGTCGAGCTCGGCCGCGAACGCGGCGAGGAGGTCTTCGGCGGACTGGCGGACCGCCACCTGCCTACGCCGCTCCCGTGACCGCCGTCGCGCCCGGGCGAGACAGCAGAGCAGCACGGCCACGACGCCCGCCGCCACCGGTCCGGCGGCTAGCGTGAGCAGGACGGCACCGAGGACCAGGCCGATTCCCGAACCGATCACGGTTCCGGTCCTCGGCCGGGTGACTGCGACGGTTGCCGGGACGGTCCCCACGCGCTCGAGTACGGTCATGCTCGCCTCCGCACCTGCGACCCGGCGTCGACCAGGGCTGGAAGCGAGACACCGCGCACGTCCAGCAGGTCGCGCAGGATCGGCAGGCCCTCCGCCGGCGTCGGGTCGCAGGCGCGCATGACTAGCCCGTTCCGGGAAGGTGAGGCAGAAACGACCAGGGCCGGCACGACCTGAACCAGTCCGCTGCCCGCCTGGCGGAACACCCCGATCGCGCAGACCCGGCGGCGGCCGTCGGCCTCCCGGCGAAGATGAACGGCGGTGTGGAGCGCTGCCGCGATCTGGCTGTGGACCGCTGGGCGGGACAGCCCGGCGAGGGCGGCGAGAGCCTCCAGACGGGTGGGCAGCGCACTGGTGTCGTTGGCGTGCACGGTGCTCAACCCGCCCTCGTGACCGGTGTTGAGGGCGACGAGGAGATCGAGCACCTCGGGGCCGCGGACCTCGCTGAGCACCAGCCGGTCCGGGCGCATGCGCAGCGCCTGGCGGACCAGATCGCGCTGGGTCACCTCGCCAGCGCCCTCGATGTTCGGCGAGCGGGCCTCGAGTCGCACCATCCCCGGACGGTCCATGACGAGCTCGGCGGTGTCCTCCACTAGCACGATCCGTTCGTCGGGGCGCACCGCTCCCAGTAGCGCGGCAAGCAGCGTGCTCTTGCCCGAGCCGGTTCCCCCGGTCACCACGATCGCAAGTCGGGCGCTCAGGACTGCGTGCAGCACGGCCGCCACGGCCGGGCTCATTGTTCCGGCGAGCACGAGTTCGTCGAAGGTGAAGGGGCGACGCCGGGTCCGTCGCAGCGACAGGCACGTACCCTGCACCGCAATCGGTGCCAGAACCGCGTGCAACCGGGTTCCGTCGCGCAGTTGCACGTCGGCGAAGGGCATCGCGGCGTCCAGGCGCCGCCCGGCCGTCGCGGCGAGACGAACGGCCAGGCGCCGCACCGCTTCCTCGTCCGCGAAAGCGACCGAGGTACGGATGAGCCGGCCCCGGCGTTCCACCCAGACCTCGCCGGGCCCGTTGACCAGGACATCGGTGACGTGTGGATCAGCGAGGAGGGGATCCAGCGGGCCGGCTCCGAGCGGCTCCGCGGGTACGGTCGTCGGTTCCGGTGGTTTCGGTGGTTCCGGTGGTTCGAGCGGTTCCGGCGGGATTGCGAACGGCGGTGAAGATCGTGTGGAGACCGCGGGCCTCGCGGCCGCTCGGGCAGCCGGTGCGGCCGCGTGACCTGTGGCGGGGAATGGGGACCTGCGTCGCTCGCCGAGCCCGGTCATGACCAGGCCTCCGGATCGGGCCACACCCGTGGCCCGAGAACGCCGAGGCGGGTCAGCAGTTCCTCGCTGAGGCGATCGATGGTGTTCCCGCTGGCTGAGCCGCCGTAGCGGTCGCGAGTGGGAACCGGACGGTGCCGTCGGCTGCTGATCACCCCGGCCAGTGGCACGCCGAGCATCGTGGCGATCGCCTCCGGGGTGAGGCGGTCGGATGGGTGCAGCCGGACGACGGCGCGCACATCGGCAGCCTGGCGGATGGCAGCCGAGCAGACACGTTCGGCCGCCACGATCGACGGCAGGTCCGCGGGCGTGACGATCAGCACCGTCTGGCAGGTCCGCAGGGCCACGGTGGTGCCCGCGTCGGTTGCGGTGGCCGCCGGATTCCCTCGGCCGGGGAGATCTAGGATCACCAGGTCGGACGTGCAACGAGCGGTCGCGAGCAGGGTGGCGATCGTCGCCGGGGGAACGGCTGGGCTGACAGCGGGATCCCAGGACACCACGGAGAGGTCACTCCGGCGGGGCAGCAGGCCGGACCAGGCGATCGGCCCGACCGGGCCGTTCCCGTCCATCTGGTCGTGCTGGTCGTGGCGCGCGGGAAACAGCGACGCCAGGCTGGAGGTCTCCCCGCCAGGGAAGGCACCGGACATGGACGGCACGAGGCGGGCGAAGGCGGGGGCGAGCCCACCACCGTGCGGATCCGCGTCGATCAGCATCGTGCGCAGGTCGTGCCTCAGCCCGGCCAGGGCTAGCGAGACGGCCAAGGTGGAGGCTCCCGTCCCGCCGCGGCAGCCGATGATGCCCAGCGTCACCGAATGATGCCGATCGAGCCCGTCGAGATCGCTGAGGAGGTCGACGAGCCAGGGCTCGGCTTCGGGAAGGAAGACCACGTGATCGGCGCCAATGCGCACGGAGGCGTCCCACACCCGGCCGTCGTCGACGTGTCCTCCGACCAGGACGACATGCCGTCGATCGGGCAGCGCGGCCGCGATGCACGGCTCGATCTCGTCCATTCCGACGATGATCAGGGGGGCCGACGTCCAGTTGCGGCGCACCGCGCTCATCTCGGCGGCGACCGTCATCGATACACCGGCGGCCGCCGCAAGCCGCAACAGATCGTCAAGCAGGTCCGGAATGGCGGTGACGATGAGCGGGCGTACGACCGGACCGTGGTTCTCCGCGGCGGTCAGCAGGGGCGGCGCAGGGGACATGGCGGCCTCGTTCCCATCGGGGTCGGGGAAGACGTGGTCTCACCATGCGCCGCGACAGGCCCTGTGGATGACCGCCCTCCACAGGGCCTGAAGATCTTCTGATGGAAGTTTCGACCGGCCGAGACCCTGCCGAGACCGCAGACCGGGAACGCGTGGCTGCCGCCTACGTGGCAGGAGGGGCGGCGGCCCACGCAGGGGTCCGTACCGAGTGGTTCATACGGGCAGGTTCGTTGTGGTCCATCCGTGCAGCGGATCCGTCAGGTGCGTCAATCGCGCCGTAAGTGTGGATCAGGTCCGGGCGAGCGCCTCGCAGACGGCGAGGGACTCCCGTGCGGCGAGTTCCAGGGCCTTCGCGCAGTGCCGTACCCAGATGGCCACGCCGTCGGCGCCGCCACCGACATAGGCTGCGGCGGCCTCGCGGTACCCGGCGATGACGTCCCCGGTGCGGTCCACCCGCAGGATGCTCGCCGGGTTCTGCCCCAGCTCGAGATGCCCCACGTCGGTCGCCGTGAGCGCCTTGGGATCGAGGCCCCGGCCGATCAGGACCAGGCGGGTGGCGGCCCGGGCGATGACCCCGTCGAGGGCGCCGAACGGTCGCAGGGCCAGCAGTTCCCCGTGCACCACGGCGGCCACCACGATCGCCGGCGCGCTCGTGGGCGCGACGAGGAGTCCGGTCAGGCCATCCAGCCGGACCGAGGTCTCCACCGAGTGGGGAGGCGGGCCCAACCGCAACGGGTCGAGGATCTCCCGGGTGCCGGCATCGGCCCGCGGACGACCGAGCTCGTCGTCCGGGACGAAACCCCGGCCCAGCAACACGTGCATGCGGGCCAGGGCCTGTCGCGGTGCCTGCTCCCAGGCCGGAACCAGGATGCCCAGCTCGGCGTAGAGCCGAACCGTGCCGAGGACGACAGGGAACGGATGGCCGGATCCGGCCATGGCGGCGTCGTTCCGTGTACCGCGGTCGGTGACCGCTCCGGCCTCCGACGCGTCCGTCTTCTCCAGACCGGGGAGCACACCTTCGGGCCCGGGTCGGGCCAGGTGCGCCCGCAGTTCGTCCAGGCTGATCTCGTATCCCTCGAGGGCGGCGCAGGCGCGGGCGGCCCGCAACGATGCCTCCGCGGTCACCTCGGCGCTCTGGCGGCGCAGAACGCGGTGGCGCAGGAGCGTGTCCACCGCGGATCGGGCGCTGTCCGCCGCTTCGCGCACTCCGGGCAGAGCGGCAACACGGGCGAGTGGATCGGCGGCGAGGACTGTTCCAGACGGGCGGAGACTCACAGCTCGCACGCTACCCGTTCGTGCCATGCGGGCTGGGCCACGCGGGGTCGGACCACCCGGGCCGTGCGGGCCAAGCGGGAAGACGGTGAGACCCGTAGGAGGAGTCACAGGTCTGAGCCGCGTCGTTGGGCCTCCGGGCGGCTCCGCGCGGGGGAGACTGCGTAGAGGGACCGGGGCGGCGGACCGCGTCACGACGGGGGACGGTCGGCCGAGAGGGTGTTGCCGGGAGGGTGTTGACGGTATGGGCCGGAGGGGCCCAGGGCGGATGGCCTCCGGTGGGGCTTCCCGGTCCACCGCCGGTTCGGACCCTGTCGGATCAGGGCGCAGGTCGGATCAGGGTGGTAGCGCGAACTGTCCCGCCGTCCAGCACGGGCGGGTCGCCGCCAGAGGGAGGACCAGAAGTGTCGATCGCAGCCGGGAAGGCTCGGGACGGCCGTGAGCCGACGCTGGGTGAGCTGGTGGCCCTGGCCACTCGCGATGTCTCGTTGCTGATTCGTCAGGAGATCAACCTGGCCAAGGCCGAGCTCGCCCAGCAGGCGGTGTCAGCTGTGCTCGGAATCGGTTTTCTGGCGGTGGCGGCCGGCCTCGGGTTCTGCGCTCTGATCGCCGTCACGATCTTTCTGGGGGAGCTGTTCACCTGGGCCGGCATCGAGCGTTTCTGGTCCTATCTGCTGACGGCCGGTCTCTACCTCGTCGTTGCGGGGCTGCTGGCCCTGTTCGCGATGGCGCGGTTCCGCAAGCTCTCCCCGCCCGAGCGGACCATCCAGACCGTGCGCGACGACATCACCTGGCTACGTAATCCCACGACCGCCCCAGTCGGGTCGGCGGGCCCGGTCGGACCGGGAGACGCGGTCGGGTCGGCGGATGCGGCCGCCCACCCGGGCCAGCGCGGGCACTGACACCCCCGCGCTGGGTGCGCGGTGTCCGCCGGTACCCAAGCCTGCCGGCGGTCGGCAGAGGGTCTGGCGACGGAGCCGGCGGCGGACGTTCGAGGGCCGACTGCGGACCCCACGACCGGCCCGTCACGAGCACCGCCGGTCCGGGGCCGATGGCTGGTCTGCCATCCTGGCAGGCGATGGAGGACACCGTTCCCGAGCCCGCCACTGTCCTGGTCGACGGGCCGTGGCGGCATCGTGACGTGTCTGCCAACGGTACCCGGCTGCACGTGGCGGAGTTGGGGAGTGGCCCGCTCGTCCTGCTGCTGCACGGCTTCCCGCAGTTCTGGTGGGCCTGGCGTCACCAACTCACCGCGCTGGCGGCGGCGGGCTACCGCGTCGTCGCGCCGGACCTGCGCGGCTATGGAGCGAGTGACAAGCCGCCTCGGGGCTATGACGCCTTCACTCTCTCCGATGACGTGGCCGGTCTGGTCAGGGCATTGGGGGAACCGGACGCCGCGGTCGTGGGCCACGACTGGGGTGGGCTGCTTGGCTGGACCACCGCGGTTCGTCACCCGATGGTGGTGCGTCGGCTCGCGATCCTGGCCATGCCTCATCCGCTGCGGCTGCGGCACCAGATCGCGGCGGATCCCCGTGGTCAGGGTGCCGCCAGCCGGTACATGCTCGGTTTTCAGCTGCCATGGCGGCCCGAACGGGTCCTGGTGGCCGAGGACGCCGCCCACGTCGCAACGCTGCTACGCGGCTGGGGAGGACCGGGGTATCCGGATGCCGAGGCCGAGCGGCGATATCGATCGGCAATGCGCATTCCCGGGGTGGCGCACAGCTCCCTGGAGTACCATCGGTGGATCTTCCGGTCGTTGTTCCGGCCCGATGGGGCGCGTTTCGGTAGTGTCCTCCGTCGGTCGCTGCGGATGGAGACCCTGCAGATACACGGGGAAATGGACCGTTGTTTCCTGCCGTCCACCGCCCAGGGCGCCGGGCGCTACGTCAGCGGTCCCTACACCTGGCGCCTGCTCGGTGAGATCGGGCACTTCCCGCATGAGGAGGCCCCCGACCTCGTCAACGCCGAACTGCTCGGCTGGCTTCGTCCCTGAGCGTCGCCCGGCCGTCGGTGCGGGAGTACCGGCGGTCAGTTGCACCCCTGCGTGCTCACCTCCGCCGTGGCGATCACCCCGGCGGCGGCAGGCCTGGCCACTTCGGCGGCGCTCAGGACGTAACCGGTGTCGCTGTCGTTGACGGCCGCGGCGAACACGACACCCAGGACGTCCCCGCTTTCGGACAACAGGGGTCCACCGGAGTTTCCCGGCAGCACCCGTCCGCGGACCGCGTAGATGTCGCGCAGGACGAGGCCGTGCGAGTAGATGTCCGGGGCCTGGGCGGTCTGATGGTTGCGGACGCGCGCCGCCACAGTGGTGTAGGGCCCGTCCTGGGGATAACCGGCAATCACTGCGGCATCTTCGGCCGCGGCCGGTGGGTTTATCCGGAACCGCAGCGGCGGCCGTTGCAGGTCCGGCACGCGGAGCACGGCGACGTCCCGGTCGGGGTCGAACAGGACGACCTCGGCCGGCAGGGTGCGCGAGGCCAGCACGATCATCGGACGGTGCACCCCGGCTACGACGTGCGCGTTGGTCATGACGCGTTGCGGGGCGATGACGAACCCGGATCCCTCGACCCGCTTGTCGCAGGACCTGGCGACGCCACGGATCTTCACGATGCTCGCCGCCGCGTTGCGGACCCCGGCAGTCTGGGTGGAAGCGGGATCGGGCGGATCGGCGGCGACGATGCGCCCGCCGTCGAGCCCGGCGAAGACCTCGGGGAAGCCGTTGTTGTCAGCCAGTTGGCGCAGGTCGGCGAATGCACTGCGGACCTCGTTGGGCATCCCGGCGTCCACGGTGGCGAGGATCCGCGATTCCCGGACAGAGCGAGCGAGGGACTCGAAGGGCGACCGATCGACGGCCGTCGCCAGCAGCCAGGCGACAAGAACCACCGATAAGCCGGAGAGCACCGCACCCGCGGCGGCATCGACGGCCCTGCCGGGGCGCCAGGTCACCCGGTCCCGGATGGCGACCCCGACCGCGGTGCCCGCGACCTGCCCGACCAGGGCGAGACCGAGCACGGTCAGGAGACCGACCATGGCGCCGTGGCTCTCCTGACCGATCAGTTCGGCGAAGGGCTTCGCGACCTTGGCACCGAGCACACCGCCGCCGAGGAAGCCGACGAACGACAGCGCGCCCACCAGGAAGCCCTGCCGGTACCCGGAGATCGCGAAGAGCACGGCGAGCAGGAGAAGAACGATGTCCAGGACGTTGAGCACGACGGGCGTCGGTTCGACTCAGGAGATCTTCAGTGTGGCTGTCATGTTGGGATGCAGAGTGCAGACCACCGGGTAGCTACCCGGTTCCGTCACGGAGAAGGTGATGCTCTGTGACTCTCCCGCGGAGACGATGCGCGTGTGTGCCTCGGGAATCCGCGGAATGACGAAGTTGTGCGGCGGGGACTGCGGCGTGACCGAGAAGTCGACGCGGATCCGCCCCGGCCTGGCCACCAGTTCCATCGCGGAGAAGTGCAGGTTTGGCAGGCCCGTGACGGCGAAGATCTGCAGGCCGCCCGCTCCCTCGGTGGGGGTGAGGGAGGGCCCCGTCGACGCGCCGTCCTTGCCCGAGCCGCCGCAGCCCGCGGCGCCCAGGAACAGACCGAGCGCCAGCCCGAGGGCTACCGTGAGCCGGCCCAGCCGGGGTGTCCGTCCGGTCCAGCCCGCCCGGTCCATCCAGGCCACCCGAGCGGGCGGGCGCTGGATACCACCCGGCCGTCGTGACCGCCCCTGCCGGGGGGAGTGGATGGACGGTCGCGGTCCCGCATGGTCACGGTCCGCGGTGCTGGTCATCAGCTGTGCCTCTCGTCGCAGGGCGATGCCGGTGCCGTCGGCGGGCTGGACTTGTCCAGTGGCGGGGACTTGTCCAGTGGACCGGACTGTAGCGGTGCAGGGGACGGTGTCGGCGGGCGGGACGTCTGCGCGGGCATGACCGGGGTCCCGCTGGTCGTGGCCCGCGCGACTGGGTAGTCGATGAGCTCGGTGTCGTCCCACGGCTGTTCCCACCCGCCGAGACGGAGAAGAACATCGAGGATGCCCGCGGTGAAGCCCCACACCAGCATGCTGCGGACCCGAAAGGCGGGTCCGGCGAGGCCGGTGCGGTGGCGCAGCATGACCCGGTTGGCCGGGTCGGCCAGCTCCGCGAGTGGCACCCGGGCGACCGACGAGGTCTCGGCGGGATCGACGGGCACGACCGCGCACGGAATACGCCACCAGCCGATCACCGGGGTCACGAGATAACGACTGGCGTGCAGGTAGAGCGGGGAGGCGACGGTGAGCACCTCGACCCCCGCGGGATCGAGCCCTACCTCTTCCTCGGCTTCGCGCAGCGCCGTGTGCACCCGCGACTCGTCCGTCGCGTCGGTGGCGCCACCGGGGAACGCGGGCTGGTTGGCATGGCTGCGCAGCTCGGCCGCCCGTTCGAGCAGGAGGATGTCCGGCCCCTCCGGGCCATCATCGCCGAACAGGATGAGTACGGCGGCCGGTCGAGCATCCGCGCCCGCATGACCCGGATGGGTCCGGCTGGTCACGAGGGCCTGCCCGGCCTTCTCCGCCAGAGTGCGCAGCCAGGCCGGGGGCGGGGGGATGGTGGCCCCGTCGGCGTTGGCTGGCATCTCGTTCATCGCAGGGTTTCGACGTCGTTGCGTGTTCCCCGGACCAGCCGGGCCGCCTCGGCAGGCTCAGTGGGGCCGAGCCCGAAGGACGGGCACAGCCGGGCCAGCCCGCAGGCGCCGCAGGCCGGGCGGCGCGAGTGACAGATCCGTCGCCCATGAAAGATCATGCGATCGGAGGCGATGGTCCAGTCCCGCTGTTCGATGAGCGCCGCCAGGTCCGACTCGACCTTGACGGGGTCGGTCTGAGTGGTCAGCCCAAAGCGGCGGGACAGCCGCCCGACGTGAGTGTCGACGGTGATTCCGGGCAGGTCGAACGCATGCCCCAGCACGACGTTCGCCGTCTTGCGACCGACGCCCGGCAAGGTCACCAGGGCCGCCAGCGACCGTGGAACCTCACCGTCGAAGCGTTCGGTCAGGGCCGCGCCGATGCCGATCAGCGAGTTCGCCTTGGCGCGGAAGAACCCGGTCTGTCGCAGCATGTCCTCGAGTTCGGCGCGGTCCGCGCCCGCATAGTCGGCTGCGGTCCGATAACGGGCGAACACTCCAGGAGTGACCTCGTTGACCTTCTTGTCCGTGCACTGGGCCGACAAGACGGTGGCGACCAGCAGTTCGAGAGCGTTGTCGAAGTGTAACGCGATGTGGGCGTCGGGATGGATATTGCCCAGCAGACGCACTATCCGGCGAGCCCGCCGGGTCTTCGCGAGCGGGGTCTCCGCCGCGGCGTCGACGGTTGCGGGCATGTCTGGCAGCGTATCTGCCGGTCGATCCGCCCGTCCGGCACCGCTGCCGGGTGGTCCGAACGGGCTCCGGCCAGGTGGCCGATGCGCGACACACCCACCCCCGGTCGCATGCGATGGTCGCCGGTCGGCCACCATGGAGAGGTCATGTTTGTCATTGCCGCGGTCACCTTTCCCCTGCTGCTTCTCGGCCTTCTGCTGGCGATGGAACGGGTGGAACGTCCGTTGAATGCCGCCGACACCGGTAAGGGCCTCGAGGGCTTCCTCGACAACGCCCGGCCGGACGAGGTCAGCACTTTCGTCAATCAGGGCCTCCCCGCCGCGTTGGAGCGCTACCGGCGGCGTCTGCGCCGACCGCCGCCGGGCAAGCATCGAGCCGCCTGACCGCGCGGGGCTAGGCCGGGCCGATCGGGCCTGTCGGGTCCTGTCGATCGGCTTGTCGGAGCCATCTGGGGGTCCCTGGCCGTGCTCTCTGCCGATAGTCCTGGCATGCTCAGGACCGTGGAGGATCTGCTTGCCCGCGTACCACTGTTCGCAGGGCTGTCCGAGCAGGACCGAATGGCCCTCTCTGACCATCTTGATCGGCAGGATGTCACCCGTGGGGACGTGCTGTTCCGTGAAGGAGATGTCGGGGACCGGGTCTTCGTCGTCCTGTCCGGAAAGGTGAAGATAGGACGTCAGTCGGCCGACGGCCGGGAGAACCTGCTGTCCGTGATGGGTCCCGGAGACCTGTTCGGAGAGCTGTCGTTGTTCGACCCCGGCCCCCGCACGGCTACCGCTACGGCAGTCACGGATGCATCGCTGCTGTCGCTGGAACATACCGCGTTGCGTCCCTGGCTGCGATCACGCCCGGAGGCGGGCGCGATGCTCCTACGAGTGCTGGCCCGCCGGTTGCGGCGTACCAATGACAACGTTGCTGACATGGTGTTCACGGATGTGCCGGGGCGAGTGGCGAAAGCCCTCCTCGACTTGGCGGAACGCTTCGGAGAGCCGGCACAGCCCGGCAATGAGGCCGCCGGTGTCCGTGTCGAGCACGGACTCACGCAGGAGGAACTGGCCCAACTGGTGGGCGCATCCCGGGAGACGGTGAATAAGGCGCTCGCCGACTTCGCCACCCGGGGCTGGCTGCGCCTGGACTCCCGCGCGGTCGTGCTGCTCGATCGCGAACGCCTGTCCCGCCGCGCACGCTGAGGCCGGCGACCGGCGACCGGCGAAAAGCTCGGGGTCCCGCCGGGGCCTCGAGCGCCGGTCGACGCGCGCAAGGCCTGGCCACGGGAGGTGACCGCTCCAGCGGGTTATCCGGTCGTCCCGGCCACGCCCGCGGGGGTGGTGGTCGCGCCGCCGGCGGCGTCGGCGGCCCCGCTGACCGGCAGGTTCCCCAGCAGCCGGCGGGTCTGCGGCGCCTCGCTGACAGCCCCCGTGGCGGTCGCGGCCGCCAGGGCCCGCAGATAGGCGGCACGACCGCCTTCCAGATCGCCGTTGGCCACCAACGCGGTGCCGAGCGCGCGGTAACCGAGCACCTGGGCGCGTACGTCCTCGGCACCCACGTTGACCGCGCGCCGGGCCACGATGAGAGCCTGGGCGGGCTGCCCGGCATCCAACAGGATGCCGGCGAGATGGGCGTATGCCTGCCGGCGGGGGAACATCAGGGTTGCCGGTTCGCTTGCCGACAATGCCTCCCGCAACAGCTCGGTCGCCTCATCGAGCCGCCCGCGAGCCCGGGCGATCTGCGCGACCAGTACCTTCGCCCCGAGCTGGGCATGCGGGCGCAACTCCAGCTGCGCGAGGTCCGCCTGCGCGATCTCGGCGGCCTGTCCGGCCTTGTCCACTTCGCCGGCGTCGAGCCAGGTCAGCCCGAGCAGCACCCGGGCCAGCGCGCCGACGACGACGTGCCCGCGGGCGGCCGCCTCGGCACATGCCTGTTCCAGGTACTCTGCCCCGCGGGCCGGTTCGCCGGTGCCACGGGCCGCCAGCCCACGGGCGACCAGGGTCAGCATCGTTCCCCACGCGTCGCCGATGCTGGCGAACAGCTCAGCGGCCCGCTCCGCGTGGGCCTCGGCGGTGGCGATGTCGCCCAGCTCGGCGGTCGCTATCGCGTCGATGGTGAGGCAGACGGCCATCCCCCACTGCTCGCCCACGGAACTGGCCAGCTCGATCAGTTCGCGGGTGAGTTCGCGGGCCCGGGTGAGCTGCCCGGACAACAGCAGCACCAGCGCCTCCGTGCCCCGGCACCAGCCGAGGCCGCCGGTGTCCTCGAGCCGGTCGAACACCGCGGACGCCTCGCGCAGCGTCCGCTCGGCGCGGGGGTAGTCCCCCCGGGTGGTGGCGCTCCAGGCCAGGTGCTGCAACGCCCAACCGACCCCGCGGGGGTCGTCGACCTGGCGGGCGATCGCGAGGGCCTCGCGGTAGCGCTCCTCCGCCGCGTCGATGCGGCCAGCGTTGTATTCGAGCATGCCCAGCCGGCGCAACGCGGCGGCCTCCGCGTGGTTGTCACCGGCCTGTTGCGCCGATTCCAGGGCGGTGAGCAGGCACTGCGCCGCCTCTTCGGCGCGTCCCTGCTTCTGGCGCAGCTCGCCGAGCACGGAGAAGGCGGCGGCCCGTCGGGCGGGTGCGTTGGCCCGTAGCGTGGGGCGTAGCGTGCGTTCGGCCTCGTCGAGTTGGCGCAGCGCGACCAGGGCCTCAGCGTGCAGCACGCGGGCGGCATTGTCCTCATCCGGGTCGATGATGCCGCGGCCCAGACGGCGCGCGTTGGCCAGCAGGTCGGCGGCGGCCCGATGATTGTCTCGGGCCAGCGCCTCGCGCGCCAGCCGGACATGTGCGTGGAACCCGGACATCCGGGACGACCAGGCCGGATCGGTGGCGGGAAGGTTCATCGATGCGGCCAGGTCATAGGCCCGCAGGGCGTGGTTCGCGACAAAGGTGGAGACGGCCCGCGAGCTGCCGACCATCGCCGTCACCCCCCAGCGCGCCGCCGTGGCGTGCCGGCGGGCCCGCTCGACCTTGGGCAGCCCGGCGTAGCCGGCGTCGCGGGCCATGGGATGGACGAACCGCCACCTCGTCTCCGTCGTCCGGGGCGGCCGGGCGAGCTGGCGCTCGGTCAGTACCCGCAGCGCGCGGGTGACCTCCTCGGCGGGCCGTTCGTCGACCACCGGCAGCGCCTCGGCTGGAAACCGCGGGCCGAGCACCGCCGCCGCGCGCAGCACCGCCTTGGCCACCGGGTCGAGATCGTCGATGCGGGCGGCCAGCACCGACTGCACCCCGGCGGGAAGAGTCGCCTCCGTCAGGGAGCCCTCGAGGACCCAGCCCGGCCACTCCCCATTGGTCGTCTCGGCCGACTGGTGCAGCATTCCGCGGTCGATCAGCAGGTTGAGCAGCTCCACCAGGAAGAAGGGGTTGCCATGCACCCGGGAGAGCAGATCGGCCCGGCCGCGGGGCTCCAGCTGCACCCCGCCGAGATGATCCTGCAACAGGCGGCTGGAGGCCTCGAGGCTCAGCGGCTGCAGGGCGATGCGATGGATGTGGGGCAGCTCGGCGAGCCGTGGACCCGTCCGGTCCAGCAGCACAAGCAGAACCGGTCCGGACAACGCCGAGGCCAGCCGGCTCATCGCGTCGCTGAGCTGGCTGGTCGCCCATTCCAGATCGTCGATCATGACCAGGATGGGCCCGGAGGACGCGAGCGCGCCGAGGAGCAGGGCGACCGCGTCCACCGTCGCGTCGACGGACCGCTGTTCGGCCTCCGCGATGTGCGAGGCCCGGACCGCCGGATCCCCCGGAGCCGCCGCGGTGGCGACGGCGGACCGCCGGTCGAGCGGAACGCCGAGCAGCAGCAGCAGTCGGTCGGCGATGCCGGGTGGCAGCCGGGCACCGCTGTGCGGATGCGCCAGCCCCGCCACAGTTCGCCGGACGCGGTCGGCCACCCGGTCGAGGGAGTCGCCGTCGGTCACCCCGCACGCGTTGCGAACGACGTCGACCAGGGGCGCCAGCCCGTGGCCGTCACCGTGCCGGACCGTCCGTCCCCAGAGCACCGTCGCGCGGGGGGTCCGCTCCGCCCGACAGGCGAGTTCGACGGCCAACCGGGTCTTGCCGATCCCGGCCTCCCCGGTGATCAGCGCCACCTCGGGTGACCGGTTGGTGACGACCAGGTCGAACAGATCGGTCAGCGAGGCGAGCTCGGCGTCCCGGCCGAGGAACATGGCGTCGTCGGCGAGTCCGGGGCGGGCGACGTTCGACGGGCGCAGGCTCACCAGCTCATAGGCTGGGACGGGCTCCCGCTTGCCCTTGAGGACCAGGTCGGGCAGCTCTCGCCAGGTGGCCACGGACCGGGTGGCGAGCGCGGTCTCCCGGCCGGCGTAGACGGTGCCGATCGTGGCCGCGGCCGACAACCGGGCTGCGGTGTTCACGGTATCGCCGATCACGGTGTAGGAGAGTGCGGCCTGCACCCCCGCGAGGACCTCGCCGGTGTTGACGCCCACCCGCAGGCCGAGCCGGCCGTCATCGTCACCCCCCGTGGAGGTGAGCACCAGCCGACGAACGGTCTCCTGCATCGCGGCGGCGGCCCGAACGGCACGTTCAGGGTCATCCTCATGGGCGGTGGGGGCCCCGAAGACGGCCATGATGCCGTCGCCGGTAAGGTTGTCGACGCGGCCGCCGACCTCGTCGATCTCGTGGGCGAGGGCGGCGAGGACCCGATCGGTCATCTCCCCGACGCGTTCCGGATCGCGATCCTCCGCCCAGGCGGTGAAGTCGGACAGATCACCGAACAGAACGGTGACGACCCGGCGCTCGGAAGCATCTACCGCGGGACTCTCGACCGAGGTGAACTCCAAGCCGCAGTGGTAGCAGAATCGTCCGCCCGGAACGGCCGCCGAGCTGCACCGGGGGCACCGCAGCGGGCCCGTGTGCGGAGCTGTGATCACTATGGGTGGGGCCTCCCGTCCGGGTGGCCGGTGGGTGGGGGGCCGGACCGGTCGCCCGGTTTCCGGCTGGTCGAAATCGTCATCCTGCGCACGGGCGGTTCCCTCCGTGCCAGAGTTTAGTGGCCTGGGTCTCCTTCCCCGAATCCCGTCCTGTCGGATGACCGACCGCAGCCGCGTCGATGCTGCTGCGATACCGCTGCGTGGTGCGATACCGCCGCGTGGTATCGATCCGATATCTCTCGGTGGTGTCCCGATATCTCTCGGTGGTGTCCCGATATCTCTCGGTGGTGTCCCGATATCTCTCGGTGGTGTGAGGCGGCCGTCCGGCTACCGCTGCCACGGACGTGCCGCTCGCCATCGGCCTTCCGGCTGGCCGACTGGCCGGCTGGGCTGATCAGGCGCCGTCGGGGTGCTCCCGCAGGTAGGTCAGCTGGGCGCGGACCGACAGTTCCGCCGCGAACCACAGGGCGCGGTCGACGTCCGCGTAGACCCGGCGGACCACGTCGGCCGCATCCGCCTCCGCGGCGTCGACCCCGGCGTCCACCAGAGCACGCCGCACCTGGTCGAGCCGGCTGTGGCGGTGAGCCAGATAGCGCTCGGCCGCGTGGCCGGCCGCGGGCAGTTCGGGGCCGTGGCCGGGCAGCACGGTGGTCTCGCCGAGTTCCCGCAGCAGCCGCAGGCTGTCCAGGTAGTCGCCGAGACGGCCGTCCGGGTGGGCGACCACGGTACTGCCACGCCCGAGAATCGTGTCTCCGGTCAGCACCGCCGGACCGGGCAGGAGGCCGCCGGAGGCCGGGCCCGGCTCCGGCCGGTCCCGGTAATCCGCGGGGTGCTCGTCTCCGCCGGGCGGCCCGTCTTCCCCGAGTGGTTTGTCTTCCCCGAGTAGAAAGAACGACAACGAGTCGGCGGTGTGCCCCGGAGTGGGGAGGACCCGGAGCTCGATGCCGGCCGTGGCGATCACATCGCCGGCCGTGAGCCCCTCCGATCCCAGCCGGAAGACGGGGTCGAGCGCCCGGACCGGGGCGCCGGTGAGATCGTGCAACGTGGCCGCGCCGGCACTGTGGTCGACATGGCCGTGGGTCAGCAGAATCAGGTCGACGCGGCCGGCCGCCGCGACCGCCGCCAGATGTCCGGCGTGGTCCGGGCCGGGGTCCACGACCACACACCTCTCCTCGCCGGCGGCGCGCAGGATCCAGGTGTTGGTGCCGTCGAGCGTCATCGGGCCCGGATTCGGAGCGAGAAGCACGGCGGCCAGGGGAGTGATCTGTCGAGGCGCGGCCATGGCTACTGCTGCGCCCGGTCGGCGGGGCCCGCGTCCCGCAGATCGTCGTGGTTTCCCGGGTCGTCGTATGCCTCGTCATGCGGCAGCAGGAGGCGCGCTTCGCCGCCGCTGACCAGAATCCTCGGCATGATCGGCGACAGGTCGCGGGCGTGGGCAGCGGCTAGTACCGCCGCGACGTCGTCGTATTCGGACAGTTCGGCGAGGGTGAACGCGGTGGGTGGCAGCATGTCCATCGTCCCGGCCGTATGGCGCTCGAGGGCGTCCGCGGGGCGTATCCACTGCATCCGGTCCGCCTCGCTGGAGGGCTGGCCGGGATGCTGGCCCGTGGGAAGCGCCGCGACGAAGAACCTGGTGTCGTACCGTTGCGGCTCGGTCTCGGGAGTCACCCATCTGGCCCAGGGGGCGAGGAGATCGGCCCGCAGCACGAGGGAGTATTTGCGGAGCAGGGCGCTCAGGCCGAGCTCGTGCCGTTCCAGTGCGAGGCGCTCGGCGGCCCGCAGCTGATCGCTGAGCGCCTCCGGGCCGCCGCCGAGCCGGCCGTCCTCGCCCGCCACCGCGCCGGCCAGCAGGATCCCGCATTCCTCGAAGGTCTCCCGCACGGCGGCACAGACGAGCGCGCGGGCGAGTGCGGGATCAGCGTCGAGCGCGTGCATGACCTCGGCGACCGATGGACCCGCCCAGGGCACGTCCGGCCCCATATCGGCCGGATCTACTCGTCCACCTGGGAATGCGTACATCCCACCGGCGAACGCCATGGTCGCTGCCCGGCGCAGCAGGTATGCCTCGATCCCCTGGTTACCCGGCGCGTCGCGCAGCAGCACGACCGTCGAGGCGTCGCGCACCGCCGCGGGCGGATGGCGCGCCGTCACCTCGTCGCGGCGGCCTCCGTCGGCCGGGGACCAGCGCAGCCGAGCGATCAGGGCAGCCTTGTGGTCGACCATTGCCCAGATGCTAGAGCCGTTGGTGCCGAGGCGGGGTTTGTTTGTCCCGGCGGCCGCGGCGCGCCGCCGCGATCCCGAGGCCGGCACCGGCGGGACCGCCTACTACCCCCCGAGCACCAGTTCGATCTCGACCGGTGCGCCCAGCGGCAGCGCCGAGACACCGACGGCCGAGCGAGCATGCTGACCGGCCTCGCCGAAGACCGCCGCGAGCAGTTTACTCGCCCCGTTGACGACCGTTGGCTGGCCGGTAAAGCCGGGGGCGCTCGCGACGAATCCAACCACCTTGATGATCCGGGTGATCCCGTCGAGTCCGTCGGCCACCGACGCCGCTGCCGCCAGCGCGTTGAGCGCGGCCGTCCGGGCGAGCTCCGCGGCCTGCTCGACGGTCACCTCGGCGCCCGCGCCCACCAGGCCGGTGTGGGCCAGCCGGCCGTCCACCAGCGGGAGCTGACCGGCCGTCCAGATCAGGCCGCCCGCCCGGACCGCGGGAAGGTAGGCGCCGGCCGGGGTCGGGACCGGCGGCAGCGTCAGGCCCAGCGCCGCCAGGCGTTCGCTCGGTGCGGCCATGTCAGGACTGGCTCTTGGGACGCTTGAAGTAGGCGACGAGGCTCTCGGGGTTGGGACCGGGAACGATCTGGACCAGCTCCCAGCCGTCCTCACCCCAGTTGTCGAGAATCTGCTTGGTGGCGTGGATCAGCACCGGCGCCGTCACGTACTCCCACTTCGTCTGCATGACACCGGACCTTAGAGCATCGCGCCGACGGTTCCGGACACCCGTGTCACCGGGCCCGAGCCTTCGCCGCCACATCGTCCCGGTCACCTCTCCCCACATCCCCTACCTTGGCTCGCCCCGCGGTGCGCCGCGGGTTTTCTCCCGGCTCACCACCGTGGTGGGGACCGTGCACGCGGGTACGGTCAAGCCTGTGAACGGCGAGAACACCGTGACCGACAGCGAGAACGCTGTGATCGACAGTGAGAACACCGTGACCAAGGAAGTGAGTAGCGAGGTGGCCGGTCCATGGGACCGGCGGTTGCACATCGTTACCGGCAAGGGCGGTACCGGCAAGACGACCGTGGCCGGCGCGCTGGCCGTGGCGCTTGCGACCGATGGTCGTCGAGTCCTGCTCACCGAGGTCGAGGGCCGGCAGCAGATCGCGCAGCTGTTCGACACCCCTCCGTTGCCCTACCGGGAGCGCAAGGTGGCCAGCGCTCCCGGCGGCGGGGAGGTGTTCGCGTTGGCGATCGACGCGGACGAGGCCTTGCTGGAGTATCTAGAGATGTTCTACAACCTGCGGCGGGCCGGGAGGGCCCTGGGCAGGATCGGCGCGGTGGATTTCGCCACGACCGTCGCTCCCGGGGTTCGCGACGTGCTGCTCACCGGCAAGGTCAAGGAGGCGGTCAACCGGCCCGACGCCACCCGGCCGGGAGGGCTGGCCTACGACGCGGTGGTGCTCGACGCGCCGCCCACTGGTCGGATCACCCGGTTTCTCAACGTCACCGCGGAGGTGGCGGGGCTGGCCAAGGTCGGGCCGATCCGGGCCCAGGCCGACAGCGTGATGGCCGTGCTGGCGCCCGATCGGGCCGCCGTGCATCTGGTTACCCTCCTCGAGGAGATGCCGGTGCAGGAGACGGTGGACGGCGTGGCCGAGCTGACCCGTGCTGGTCTGCCGCTCGGCGGTGTGGTGGTCAACATGACCCGCCCGCCCCTGCTGCGCGCGAAGGAGTCCCGCCTAGCCCGGCGCGGGGAGCTGGACCGGGAGGAGATTGCCGCCGGGATCAAGGAGGCTGGGATGGAGCCCACCCCTGAGCTGGTCGAGGCGCTGGCCTGGGAGGCGGCCCAGCACGCCGATCGCGTCGCGCTGGAGGCGGCTGAGCGTGCGGAGATCGCCGGGCTCGGCCGCCCCGTGTATGAGGTGCCGCTGGTCGCGGACGGCGTCGACCTCGGCACTGTCTACCGGTTCGCGGAGATGCTGCGGGCGCAGCAGATGGTGGCATGAGCTCCGCGTGCCCGACGCCCGGTGCACCACGGCGGGAACCCGGGGCGCCGTCCGCCGTGCCGTCCGCGGGGCGGCGAAGGCCGGCAGCAGGGAGCGTCCGGCAGTCGGCGGCGCGTCGCGGCGGGCCGGGAACGCGCCGGACGCGTCCGCATCCGGCCGGCGTGCCACTGCTCGACGTCGACGCGATGCTCGACACGGAACGAATCGTGGTCTGCTGTGGCTCGGGTGGGGTCGGCAAGACGACCATGGCCGCGACGCTCGCGCTGCGGGCGGCCGAGCGCGGGCGCAACGTCGTCGTCCTGACGATCGACCCGGCGCGGCGACTCGCCCAGGCCCTGGGCCTGACCGCGCTCGACAACACCCCACGCGAGGTGGCCGGTGCCGCCGGTGGTCGCCTCGACGCGATGATGCTGGACATGAAGCGGACGTTCGACGAGATCGTCCTGGCGCACAGCACCCCCGAGCGGGCCGAGGCCCTCCTTGCCAACCCCTTTTACCAGTCGCTGTCGTCCTCCTTCGCCGGCACCCAGGAATACATGGCGATGGAGAAGCTCGGCCAGCTCGACGCCACCGGCACGTGGGATCTGATCGTGGTCGACACGCCCCCGACCCGGTCGGCGCTGGACTTCCTCGATGCTCCGACGAGGCTCGGGGCCTTCCTCGACGGAAGGCTGCTACGACTGTTGCTCGCGCCGGCGAAGGCCGGCGGGCGGGCGTACGTGAAGGTGCTCGGCGCCGGCCTCGGCATGTTCACTCGAGTCCTCACCAAGGTGCTCGGCGCCCAACTGCTGACCGACGTCAGCCAGTTCGTGGCGGCACTGGAGACGATGTTCGGTGGCTTCCGGGCGAGGGCGGAGGAGACCTACCGCCTGCTCGGCGATCCCGGCACCTCGTTCATCGTGGTCGCCGCGCCCGAGGCCGCGGCGCTACGGGAGGCGTCCTACTTCGTCGATCGGCTCGACGCGAAGGGGATGCCCCTCGCCGGACTGGTCGTGAACCGGATGCACCACAGCGATGCCGAGGCGCTCAACGTCGAGCGCAGCCTCGCCGCCGCCGAGAACCTCGAGGAGCACGGGGAGCATCCGCTTGCCGCCGCGGTGCTGCGTATCCACGCCGATCGGGTCCGGCTAGCGAGCCGGGAGGCGCGGCTGCGGGAGCGGTTCACCAGCGCCCATCCCGACACCCCGATGGTGGAGGTGGAGGCGTTGTCGGAAGACGTGCACGATCTGGTCGGACTGCGGGAGATCGGCGATGCGCTCGCGCGTGACGAACGGCTGGATCGGACCGCTTGATCAGATTGATCATCCTGATCGGCGAGCCCCGGTTCATCCGGGCGAGAGAACGCGGTTGACAGCGGATGTGTGTGATCCCGGACCGGGACGACGTTGTCCTCGGGCGGGGTATAGCCGGCGAAGGATCCGATCGGCCTTGGGGGACTGGTCGGACCACCGCTGAATCAGCCGGCGGAGGCCGATCTGTGATCGGCCTGGGCGTCCGTGAGCAGCTTCCGCCAGGACGTGACGTCCGGGCGGCGACGTAGCAGCGCGCGACGCTCCCGTTCGGTCATGCCCCCCCAGACGCCGAACTCGACGTGGTTGTCGAGAGCGTCCGCGAGGCACTCGGTGCGGACGGCGCAGCCGAAGCACCGGGTCTTCACCCGGTTCTGGGCGGCGCCCTGGACGAACAGCTCATCCGGGTCGAGGTCGCGACAGGCGGCGTGGGCCGTCCAGTCGCCGTCGACGGTGGAACCCACGAGATGGGTCGTGTTGGCACGGCGTGGCGTGCTGACGGTGGGGGTCAGGCTTCTGGTCATGCCACCTGCCTTTCTTCTCGAGTCCGGGTCAGGGGCCCGTGCGGGTGGTGACGTGGCGTTGCCCCGAAACCGTACGGAGTGGCGTGGCCACGGCACAGACCCCACACGGGTGGTTGTCCAAATGACTAGTCCGGGCCATTGATCCGGATCGCCATGGTAGTGCTGTCTGTGACTTCCGCATGTCTGTTGCGTGACAATGAGGTATCGGCTCGGAGGTGGTGCGGGTTCTTCATCGTTTCGTTTCCGTTTTGACGAGATTGCCCCACTGTGGGACAAAAATCGCGATGACGCCTAAAAGTAGAGGTGTGGAGCGTGGACGGCGGGGCAGCCGGTGTGGAGGTTGTCACGGTTCTCCGGGGCGCGCCCGGGACCGGCAGGGTCGCCGGCCGGGGCTGGAACTGCGACGTCCCAGCTCACGGCATTATCGGCTGCGATGGGCCGCCGCCTTGCGGTGTTCGTGGAAATCGGGGCGGCGGGGGTGGCGCTTGTTGATCGAATGTTGGCCCGTATGCTCCGACGGGTGGCCCAGCCTGGCTGGACGGAGGTCCCTGGATGACCGCGCCCCCTGGGCACCCCACGCCCGGTCGTGGGCAGTTCGAGGATTCCGCCCGCGATCGTGTACCGGGGCGCCGGTACGAGCCTGACGAACTCCGCTTCGGCGACGCCGACCAGCCCGCGCCTCGTCCCATCGCATCATCGGCCCGCCGGCTGGGGTTCGTGGCCACGCGGCTGCTCGGCGCCGGTGTGATCAGCGTGGTGGCGGGCGTGCTCGTCGGCATGCTGGCCCTGCCGGTGGTGGGGGCGGCCGGACTGACCGTCAAGGGCGGCGCGGACGACTTCCTCGACCTGCCGGCCAACCTGGCTGTCCCCCCGCTGGCCCAGGCGTCGCGCGTCCTCGACGCGCGGGGGAACGTCCTCGCCGTGCTGCGCGGGGAGCAGGACCGCGAGGTCGTGTCCCTGGGCCGCGTTCCGCCGGTGATGCGTCAGGCGATCATCGACATCGAGGATTCCCGGTTCTACGAGCACGACGGGCTGGATTACAAGAGTCTCGTCCGGGCGTATCTCACCAACCGGGAGAACGGCGAGGTCACCCAGGGCGGCTCGACCCTGACCCAGCAGTACGTCAAGAACGTTCTTCTGATGTCCGCGACGACGGCTGAGGCGAAGGAGGCCGCGACCGAGCAGACCGTCCAGCGCAAGCTTCGGGAAGCGCGTTATGCGCTGTACCTCGAAGCCCATCTGAGTAAGGACGAGATCCTCGAGCGTTATCTCAACATCGCCTACTTCGGCGATGGCGCGTACGGCGTCCAGGTAGCCGCGCAGCACTACTTCAACGTCGACGTCGACAAGCTCACCCTGCCGCAGGCGGCGCTGCTGGCCGGCCTGGTGAAAAACCCGACCGCCTTCAACCCGGTGATGCATCCGCAGGCGGCGCGGGAACGGCGCAACGTGGTCCTCGACCGCATGTTCGAACTTCATCACATCGACGCGGCGGCCTTTCACCAGGCGCACGACGGCGAGGTGGTGCTCAACCGGCCGCCCCACTCGGCCGATCCCTGCGCCGACTCGGTCGCGCCGTTCTTCTGCGCCCTCGTGCGCCAGCGGCTGCTGAACGACAGATCCTTCGCCCCGACGGAGGAGGACGCGCGCAGACTGCTGTTCGAGGGCGGCCTCACGATCAGAACGACGCTGGACCCGGTGGCGCAACAGGCGGCGCAGTCGGCCGCGACCGAGGTCATCCCGATCGGGAACCGGGTGGCGGCGAGCGTCGCGATGGTGCAGCCGAACACCGGCCAGGTGCTCGCCCTGGCGATCAACCGGGTCTACGGCCCGGCGGCGGACGGACAGCCCGCCGCTCTGTCCACGGACTTCGTCCACACCAAGGAGATCTATCCCGTCGACGAGGA
The DNA here is from genome assembly GCF_977946435.1 of Frankia sp. CgKIO3. Taxonomy (NCBI): domain Bacteria; kingdom Bacillati; phylum Actinomycetota; class Actinomycetes; order Frankiales; family Frankiaceae; genus Frankia; species Frankia sp. CgKIO3. The sequence continues at coordinate 22,684 of NZ_CDWTMO010000004.1, forward strand.
CTCGTTCTCCCCGGGATCGACCTACAAGGTGTTCACTCTGATCTCCGCGCTCGAATCGGGACTACCGCTTTCCACGACGCTGCACGCCCCCCTCTGCTACCACTCGAACGTCTTCCCGAACCCGGATCCCCAGGGCAAGAACTGCTACGGCAACGCCGATTCCAGCGAGGACGGTTTCTACTCGTTGACGACCGCCACCTGGTCATCGGTCAACACCTACTACATCCAGCTCGCCGAGAAGCTGGGCGTGCTGAAGACGGCCGAGGTGGCCCGTCGCATGGGCGTCACCTCGTGCCGGATCCGGCAGCACAACAACAACGATCCCGAATGCAGGGGGGTGAACGGGATCGGCCGGGTTGACGGCTCCTCCACCCTCGGATCCAACGAGATCAGCACCCTCGATCTGGCGACCGCCTACGCGACGTTGGCCGCGCGGGGCAGGAAGTGCGACGCGCGGACCGTGCTCGCGATCACCCAGCGGGTGGGCGGGACGGACCGGCCGCTTCCCTTCGACACCGGCGCTCCCTGCCAGCAGGTGCTCGACCCGAAGATTGCGGACAAGGTCAGCGCCGTGCTGCAGGGGGTCATCAACCACGGGACGGCCAGCGGGAACGGGCAGATCGGCCGGCCGGCCGCCGGCAAGACCGGCACCGCGGAGGGGTTCAGCACCGCCTCCTTCGCGGGTTACATCCCCCAGCTCGCCGCGGCCGTGACCCTCGCGGACCCGCGCGGACCGACGTCGCATCCCCTGATCAATGTGAAGGGTCGCAACGTCTTCGGTGGCGGATATCCCGCCCAGGTGTGGTCCCGCACGATGATCCGGACGATCGCCGGCCTCGGGCTACCGGTCGAACCGCTGCCGACCCCGGACAACACCCAGCCCAAGGTGCCGACGAAGGTACTGCCGGACGTGGTCGGGCAGCCGCAGCAGGTCGCCGAGCAGACGCTCGTCCAGCTGGGCTTCCATGTCAGGTCGCAGCCGGTCCCGCATCCGGCGCCTCCCGGCACCGTCGTGGCGATGTCGCCCGCCCCAGGCAGTGAGGTCTCGCTCAACACCGAGGTCACCCTGCAGATCTCCGGGGGGCTGACCGGCACGGCCGTCCTGCCGGGTGGATCGGCGCTACCCGGCTTCGGAACGCTCGCCCAGCCGAATGACGGCCGATCGGCCGGGGGCGGCCAGCCGGGCACGGACCTGCGTCGGCAGCTGAACGCTTTAGGCGGCTCGGGGCCGTTGGCCCGGGAGGACGGCAGGGGTGGCCGGGGCCAGGGCGAGAGCCGGCTGCGCTGACCGGCTCACGCGGGCCGCGCGGCTCGCTCAGCCGCCCGCCAACCGGGCCTTCACGAGTGCGGCGACCCGGCCGCCGTCGGCCCGGCCGGCGACCGCGGCCTGCACGGACTTCATGGCGGGACCGATCGCTCGTGGACCGCTGACATCCAGACCCGCGAGTACCTGGTCGATGATCGTGGCCAGTTCGTCGTCGCCGAGCTGCTTCGGCAGATATTCCTCGATCACCTCGCCCTCGGCCCGCTCGCGGTCCGCCTGGTCGCCGCGACCGGCCGCGGTGTAAGCGTCGGCCGCCTCCCGGCGCTTCTTCACCTCGCGGGTCAGGACCTTCGAAACCTCCGTGTCGTCGAGGACCCGCGCGGAGCTGCCGGCCACCTCCGCATCCTTCACCGCGGCCAGGGCCAGCCGCAGGGTGGACGTCCGCAGCTCGTCACGGGACTTCATCGCGACGGTCAGATCGGCGCGCAGACGTTCCTTGAGGGTGCTCATAACCACCGGAGCCTATGGTCTGCGGGCACGGTGGTCACGCCGGTTCCGTCGGTGGCGCGCGGAACCGGGCCGGGTGGCGGCAGGTCATCGTCCGCGGTGGGTGAGACTGAGACGATGAACGCGCGTCACACAGCGGCGAGGACTCTCGTGGGTGTCGCGGCCGCGGGGGCGCTCGTGTCGGCCTACGGCGGGTTGTACGAGCGCACGGCGTACACCCTGCGGAGGGTGCGGATCCCGGTGCTGCCGGCCGGCGCGCGCCCCCTGCGCGTGCTGCACATCTCCGACCTGCACGTCACCCCCCGTCAGCACGGCAAGCTCGCCTGGTTGGGGGACTTGGCCCGGCTCGTCCCCGACCTGGTCGCCCTGACTGGTGACGTGCTGTCCGCGGCCGACGCCCGGGATCCCCTGCTCGCCGCGCTGGAGCCGCTCTACTCGTTCCCCGGGGTCTTCGTACCGGGGAACAACGACTACTTCGTCCCGGCCCTGAAGAGCCCGCACCGCTACCTCCGGCGGGGCGACGAGGCCGAGCCCAAGGGCGCTCCGCTGGACTGGGCGGCCTTCGCCGGTGGTCTCGCCGCCGCCAGCGGGTGGACCGAGCTGACCAACGTGCGGGCGGTCATCGAGGTCGACGGTCGCCGGATCGACCTGCGTGGCGTGGACGACGCCCGGCTGCGCCGCGACCGGCTCGCGGTCGTGACCGGCCCCCCGGAGCCCGGCGTCGAGCTCGCGTTGGGACTGTCCCACACACCGGAACCGCGGGTCCTCGACGCGTTCACGGCGGACGGGGTGGGGCTCACCCTTTCGGGGCACACGCACGGGGGCCAGATCCGGCTGCCCCGAGTCGGGGCGCTCGTGACCAACTGCGGGCTGGACCGGGCTCGGGTTCGCGGACTGTCCCGTCACGAGGTCGACGGGCGGTCGTCCTGGCTGCACGTGTCGCCCGGGCTGGGCACGTCCCCGTTCGCGCCGCTGCGCCTCGGCTGCCGGCCGGAGGCGACCCTGCTCACCCTGGTGCCGGCCGGGGTGCCGGCCGGCGACCCCGCCCCGTCGGACCACTGAGCCCGTCGGGTATGCTTCAGCTCGGTCGCGGGGTGTGGCGCAGCTTGGTAGCGCGCTTCGTTCGGGACGAAGAGGTCGTGGGTTCGAATCCCGCCACCCCGACCAGATGACGCGTCGCACCCCGTCTCCCCGGCAGGGAGGCGGGGTTCCTGCCGCCCAGGGGGGATCGGCCGCTTCTGAGCGTCCTACCCGATTACCCGTCCACCCCACGGCCGCTCTCCCTTACCCGCACATCCTCCTCGGCCGCGAGCACTGAGCCGGCAGCTAGGCGCCGGCAGGGCACCGATCGGCCTGCCGTCTTCGGCCGATTGCTGCCCTGCCGCGTTGCGCGGCTTGCATTCGCCGAAATCCCCCCCAGACGGGGGACGCAACCAGTCCGATCAGGCCACTCAGGATAGGGATCAGTGCAGTCGACCGTAATAACGACGGCCTTCCGGGTAAGAACATCGCAACAGTTCTCCTCTGCGGTATCGGATCCGTCGCGCCGCTCACCGTCGGTGGCCTCGCTTCGAGCATATCCAGTATTCTCCTGCCGGGCTCCGGCGAAGTCGTCTGTCGGTAATCCAGATTCGTGATCGCGTGGAGCGGTTGTTCGGGTCGGCGGGAGTGATGACGTAGTCCTTGGGTGATCTTGGTGGTGCCGGCCGGGCGCGGGATACTGATCCATCGCCGCCGTCTCGTCCCCACCGCCGGCGTCCACGCACTGCCGGGCCCGACCTCCGGCCGCCCCCGGAGCCTAATGGCGGTTGATCGCGACGGCGGTCGTCGGTGGGCCGCCGGCGAAAGGTGCTGCGGGTACGGTCCGCCGTCGGCGGATCTCCCGGACGCGCCCGTCGTGCGACGTGCCCGGGAGCCGGGTGCTCTACCGTGTACCGGAGGGGTCATAGGCTCATGATCGATCATTGGTCCGCCTACGTTAAGATCGCACCATGGAAAAGGGGAAGCGGGAGACAGTGACGAGATATCGCCGAGTGGTCGTCAAACTGAGCGGTCGCGCGATCGCCGGTTCCGCCGAATTCGGCTTCGATTCCAACGCGCTGGAGCACCTCGCCCGAGAAATCATCGCCGTCCGCCAGTCCGGCGTGGAGGTGGCGATCGTCGTCGGCGGTGGGAACCTCTTCCGTGGTAACCAGTCGGGCCGGTGGGGTATTGACCGGGTCGAAGCCGACAATATCGGCATGTTGAGTACGGTCATCAACAGTCTGTTGCTCCGGGGGAAGCTCACCGCGCTGGGTGAGGACAACCTGCGGGTGATGACGGCGGTTCCCGTTCCGGCGGTGGCCGAGCCCTACATCCGGCTGCGAGCGGTGCACCTGCTGGAGAAGGGGGCGACGGTCATCCTCGCCTGCGGCAACGGCCAGCCCTTCCTCACTACCGACTACCCGGCGGTGCAGCGGGCGCTGGAGCTCAATGCCGACGCGGTGCTGGCCGCCAAGGACGGCGTGGACGGCGTCTACGACAGCGATCCGAAGATCAATCCAGGGGCCAGGCTCTTCTCGCACCTCAGTTATGACGAGGTGATCAGCCGCGGGCTCCGGGTGATGGATCAGTCGGCCTTCATCTTGGCCCGTGACTTCGATATGCCGCTGCATATCTTCGATATCGAGCAGCGGGGCGCGATGACGGCGATCTGCCGTGGTGAGCACCGGGGGACGGTCATCTCCTCTTCGCCGGAGAAGTCCGAAGAGTTCGGGAACGAGGTGCTGGCCAGCCCCGCCGAATCGACGGCCTGATCCCGAGGCGCCGGCCACACAATCGATCTCGACGTCGGTCCCGATCTGCCCCCGAGGGGCAGGTCGAGGAAGACCGAATCCGCTTCTCGAAGGACGGGCGCGGTTTGTCTGCACGGCGGCGGACTCACCGCGGGACGCATTACGCCCGTTTCGTGGACGAAGACGACGACTCCTAACCCGGTCCCATAATTCAAGCTTCGTGAAGATACGTTCGTGAAGATACGACTGACCTAGGTTTCCACGGTCGCCGCCGACAGGTCCCCGTCCGCCTGCGCGGCTGATCGTCTCTGTTCCGGACGGCCACCACGCCAGGGATCTTGGACGTCAGTAGGAGCGGGCGATCAGGCAGACGAGGTCGTCGGCGTCGCTGCCGGCCTCGGGGATCCCGTCGTCCGGTGTCTGGAGGCACCGCACGGTGAGCGCTTCCTCGGCGAGCTCGGCCTCGCCCTCCTCGCCGACAAGGCGCCAGGGGATCCGGGCGAAGCCGGCCCGGGCGGCCCGGGCGGCCTCGGCAACGGTGGCGACGTCCGTCGTCCGGCTCTCGCGTAGGGCCAGCGCCTCGGCGTACAGGTCGGCCTGCACCTCGTCCAGCAGCACCGGCACCCGCGCGGCGGCCTCGGCCAGCGGCACCGGCACTTTCTCGGAGGTGTCCCGGCGCACCAGGATGACGTTGCCCGCGGCCAGGTCCCGCGGACCCACCTCGACCCGTACCGGGATGCCCTTGATCTCCGCGTCGGTGACCCGCCGGCCGAAGGACAGCCCAGGACGGGCGTCGACCCGCACCCGAAGACCGGCGTCGGTCAGCGCGGCGGCGATCTGGCGGGCATTCGTGACGACGGTCTCGTCGTCGCGCACCGGCAGGACTACGACCTGCGTCGGCGCCAACCGGGGCGGGACACGCAGGCCGTTGTCGTCGCCATGCGCCATGATCAGCCCGCCGACCATCCGGGTCGAGCAGCCCCACGACGTCGTCCACGCCAGGTGCCGGGCTCCGTCGTCGCCGAGGAAGTCGATGTCGAAGGCGCGGGCGAAGTTCTGGCCGAGCTCGTGACTGGTCGCCATCTGCAGGGCCTTGCCGTCGCCCATCATGCCCTCGCAGGTCATCGTGTTGGTCGCGCCGGCGAACCGTTCCCGGCGCGTCTTCACTCCGACGAACACCGGGACCGCCAGCACCTGCGTCATGAAGTCGCGGTAGACCTCGAGCGCGATCCGACGGGCGTAGGCCGCGGCATCGGCCTCGTCGGCGTGCGCGGTGTGGCCCTCCTGCCAGAGGAACTCGCTGCTGCGCAGGAACAGCCGGGGACGCAGCTCCCACCGGACCACGTTCGCCCACTGGTTGAGCAGCAGCGGCAGGTCACGGTAGCTCTGGGTCCACTTGGCCAGGTATTCGCCGATCACGGTCTCGCTGGTGGGCCGGACGACTACGGGCTCCTCCAACTCCTTGCCGCCACCGATGGTGACCACCGCCAGCTCCGGGCTGAAGCCCTCGACGTGCTCGGCCTCCCGGCGCAGGTAGCTCTCGGGGATGAACAAGGGGAAGTAGGCATTGACGGCCCCGGCGGCCTTGATCCGGGAGTCCACCTCGGCCTGCATGCGTTCCCAGATCGCGTAGCCGTACGGTCGGATGACCATCGTCCCGCGGACGGGGCCGTTGTCGGCCAGCTCGGCCTTGGCGAGCACGTCCTGATACCAGCGCGGAAAGTCGGTCGAGCGGGAGGTGAGTACAGCCACCCCGCCACGATATTGCCTCGACCACGGCTCGTGGCCCCGGGGACCGGCACTTGTTGTGTCCCCGCCCCGGCGGGCGTCCCCGGATGCCGCTCGGAAGGCGCCTCGCGCCGGTCGCGGTCGTCTCGGCTGACGGCCCGTCGCCAGAGTGGACGGTCGCTGAGGGGACGGTTCAGGTCCGGCCCGGATCGCCGCCGCGTCCGACCGGCTGCCCGTCGACCCCGCGCCGAGAATCCCGCGAAACCTCCTGGAATACCAGTGAGACGTCCACGTCGCCGTGATGGCTGACCAGCGCGGCCGTGGGGGGGACGAGGATCATCGCGGTGGTCAGGTCGGCGGCGGTGGCTCCCGGGGCGAGGAGCAGCTCGTGTTGGACGAGTAAGCCGTCGTTGACGGTGACCACCTCGGCCAGTGACCGTGGCCGTCCCCCGATGACCGGACGGGGTTCCGGCAGGAGATCGTCGCTGTCGACGGTGTTCATGTTCTGGTCGTCCTCCGTTGTCGTGTCGCGTGTCGTGCCGCGTCTGGTTGGTGCCGCCGGCACGGGGGTGCGCAGCGCCGGCCCCGGGTCGTCCGGCCGACCGGGCGCGGCGGTACCCGCGGGCTCTGCGCCATGCGGTCTGCCGCTTGCCGGACCCCGCCGATCCGCCGCGTGACGGGACATCGTCGTCCCGCCACGCGGCGGTGGCTGGTCGTGGCGCGCTTCATCGCCGGGCGGGACGGCTCCCGGTGGGCGGGCCGGCGCAGGCGGATGCGCTGGTCGGATGGAACGGACGGGTCGTGCTGCTCTTCGGATACGCCGTTGATGCTGTCAGCCACATCGATGTTGCTTTACAGCAAAGCACGAGAACGCGGGGTTGGCTACCGGCGATCTGTGCTCAGAGTGGACGTCTGGTAACAGAGGACGAAGATCCCGATCAGCTGCGTAGCGCGGCGCGCGGGTTGGCCGCTTCGCCGGCTCCGTCCCACTGCGTCGCAGGGCGCGGCGCCCCGGGTCGGACATGACACGCGTCGGTGAACTTTCGGTGCTTGCCGCGTCGGAAGGTTGGCAGCGATGGTGCCGCTCGATGACCGTGAATGATCCAGTTCCGGCGGCTCGGCGATCTTCCTGTCAAGCTCTCGCCTGTTCCTGTCCGTTCTCTCCAGGCTTCCGTCCGTTCTCGTCCACTTCCGTCCGTTCTCGTCACGCTCCTGTCCGTGGCCGAGAGTCACTCGTCCACGGCGCTCCGGGTGTGGCGTGATGTTTGGGGTGACGAGTGAGAGTGACTATTTGTCGATCATTCGACACGCACGGTTGTGATCGGATTGGCCGCGGGCTGGCTAATCAACCACGAATCCAGTGACATGGATGTGTTCCGGTTGGTGATAGGTCTGCGTTCGCGGACGTTCACCTTGCGTTCATTCGAGATGGCTTCGATTCTTGTCGGCGCCCCAGTCCAGGGGGCGGACGATTCGGCGCCGTAGCGCGCAAGAACGAAGGGCTGCTCGTGAACCGAGGCAAGCGTCAGGCCGCCGTCGGGGCTGCAATGGTGGCACTGCTCACTGTGGCGGCGTGTGGCACCGACGACAACAGTGACTCCGGCGGCACCGGGGCGAAGCCGTCGAACGGGGCGAGTGCGATCGCCTGCGAGAAGGGTTCCATCACCGGATCGGGTTCCTCCGCGCAGAAGAACGCGATGGACGAATGGGTCAAGGCGTACCAGAACGCCTGCGACGGCGCAACGATCAACTACCAGTCGACGGGGTCCTCGACCGGTCGGCAGCAGTTCATCGCCAAGCAGATTTCCTTCGCCGGTTCCGACTCGGCGCTGAAGGACCAGCAGAAGGCCGACGCGGACAATCGCTGTACCCCCGGTACGGCTGTCGACCTGCCGATGGTGGTCGGCCCGGTCGCGCTTGTGTACCACCTTTCGGGTGTCGACAAGCTCCAGCTGTCCGCCCCGACGATAGCGAAGATCTTCTCCGGTGCCATCACCAAGTGGAACGACCCGGCGATCACGGCGGAGAACAGTGGGGTTACTCTGCCTGACGCGCCGATCGCCTCGGTGCACCGGTCCGACGGTTCCGGTACCACCGACAACTTCACCAAGTTCCTGAAGGGCGCGGCCGGCGCCGCCTGGACCTTCGACTCCGGCTCGGACTGGAAGGCTCCGGGCGGCCAGGGTGCCAAGGGCAGCGAGGGGGTGACTGCGACCGTGAAGTCCACCGAGAACTCGATCGGTTATGTGGAGCTCTCCTATGCGGAGAACGCCGGGCTGTCCACGGTCGCGGTCAAGAACGGTGCCGGCGAGTACGTCAAGGCGAGCACGGATGGTGCCTCCCTCGGCCTGAGCACCGCGAAGATCGCCAGCGGTGACGACCTGAAGCTCACCTTCGACTACGCCGCGGCGACCAAGGGGGCGTACCCGATCTACCTGGTCACCTACGAGATCGCCTGCACCGCTGGTCTCCCGGCCGACCAGGCCAAGCTGGTCAAGTCCTTCCTGACCTACACCGCGTCGGACGCGGGCCAGTCCTCGATCGCCGACCTTGGTTACGCGCCGCTGCCGGACTCGGTAGCGACCCGGGTCCGCACGGTGGTCGACAAGCTGTCCTGACGTCGATCTGACGCAGCTCCGATTGGACTATCCGGTGCCCGCGGTGGGGTGAACAGCCCCACCGCGGGTCCGTTGTTCGTTGACGACGGCGAGAGCATCCGGGCCAGAACGGCAGACCAGAACAGCGCACTAGAACAGACCAACACACTAGAACAGACCAACAGCAGGCCAACATCACCAGACCAGCCAAGACGGTGACGGCCAGGGCATTCACGAGCGGAAGTCGAGTTCGGAGCACCAGGGGAAGAGGGACCATGACGACGGAGCCGGACAGCTCGGCGGACGCCGAGTCTCGGGGGGCCGCTTCGGCGACGGCCGCCCCATCGGGAGGTGATCGGCCGGCCGGCGGGCTGGCGGACACCTCGACAGGCAAGGCCAAGGTCGGCGTCGCTGACCTGATCTTCAAGAATGCCACCCGCACGGCCGGGGTCGGGCTACTGGTACTGATCGCCGCGATCGCGGCCTTCCTGGTACTGCGCGCCACCAATGCCCTCGACGCCAATACCGGGAACTTCTTCACCACGGAGGAGTGGTTCCCCAACGCCACGCCGCCGGTTTTCGGTATCGCCGCACTGCTGTTCGGCACGATGATCACTGCTGCCATCGCAATGATCATCGCTGTTCCGGTCGCGGTGGGCATCGCCCTGTTCATTACGGTGTACGCACCTCGCCGGATGGCCTCCGCCCTCGGCTACATCGTCGATCTGCTGGCGGCCGTGCCGAGCGTCGTCTACGGCCTGTGGGGACTGCTCGTGCTCGCGCCGCACATGAAGGGCATCCAGAGCTGGCTGACCGACTACTTCGGGTGGATCCCGCTGTTCGAGACCGATCGCGGGGTCGGCCGGTCGATCTTCGTTGCGAGTGTCGTCCTCGCGATCATGATTCTGCCGATCGTCGCCGCGTTGTCCCGCGAGGTGTTCCTGCAGGTGCCTATTGCGCATTGGGAGGCGGCGATGGCGCTGGGCGCGACCCGCTGGGAGATGATCAGAACCGCCGTCCTGCCCTACGGCAAGCCGGGCGTCATCAGTGCCTCGATGCTGGGCCTCGGGCGGGCGATGGGCGAGACCATCGCGGTCGCCCTGGTCCTGCCGGCGTCGTTCAACATCTCCTGGCAGATCCTCGCGCCGGCCGGTAACACCATCGCCGCGAACGTGGCGAACGGATGGGGCGAGGCCAACGACATTGGCCGCGGTGCGCTTATCGCGTCCGGTCTCGTGCTCTTCATCGTCACCATGCTGGTCAACATCATCGCTTGCGCCATCATCGCGCGGCGGCGTGAGTTCTCGGGGAGTGCCGCATGAACACCGCGACCGTTCCCGGCCCCGCCGTCGAGGGCGGTGAGGACCGGCTGCAGCTGCGGGGCCGGGTCCTGCCCCGCTGGGTACCGCTCGCTGCCGTCGCCGGTGCCGTCGTCCTGACGGCCCTGATCTACCTGGTGACCTCGATCTCCAGCAGGATCCAGTTTCCCCTGCTGGTCGCCGTCTTCTTCATCCTCGCGATGACCGTGGCCTCGACGCTGGTCGAGGGCGGCCGCCGGGCCCGGGACCGGTTCGCGACGAACCTGGTCTACGCCGCCTTCCTGCTCGCGGTCATCCCCCTGCTCGAGGTGCTCGTGAATGTGATCGAGAAAGGTGCGAGGCGGCTGCGCCCCGAGTTCTTCACTCACTCGATGAACGGCATCGGCGCCCGTGACGTCGGTGGTGGCATCTACCACGCGATCATCGGCACGGTGGAGCAGGTCGCGTTGGCGAGCCTGCTGGCCGTGCCGTTCGGTCTGCTGGTGGCCATCTACCTGGTGGAATATGGCCGCGGCCGGGTCAGCCGGGTAATCAGCTTCTTCGTCGACGTGCTCACCGGTCTTCCCTCGATCATCGCGGGTCTGTTCATCCTGGCGTTCTGGATCCTCGCCTTCCACCAGGGCTTCTCCGGATTCGCGGGTGCCCTGGCCCTCACGGTGCTCATGATTCCGATCGTGGTGCGCTCCGCCGAGGAAATGCTGAAGCTCGTTCCGGACGAGCTGCGGGAGGCCAGCTACGCCCTCGGGGTGGCGCGTTGGCGGACCATCCTCAAGGTGGTCGTCCCCACCGCGTTGCCCGGGATCGTGACCGGCGTCATGCTCGCGGTCGCCCGCGTTGCCGGCGAGACCGCGCCGCTGCTGCTGACCGTCTTCGGTACGAACCTCATCAACGCCAACCCGTTCTCCGGGGAGCAGTCCGCACTGCCGCTGTACATCTACTCGCAGGCCGGCCAGCCGCAGCAGTCGGCGGTGGACCGGGCCTGGGCCGCCGCCCTGGTACTCATCATCATCATCATGCTGCTCAACTTCATCGCTCGTCTGGTCGTCAGACGCTCGCGGCTGTGATGACCCTGACCCGGGATGACAGCGCGGCACAGATCATGCCCTATCTCATCCCATTTAGTCCCATCCCATCTGATCCGACCCTCTGAAACAGCATCCAGGCAGATCGTGAGTCGAGGTAGCCATGGCCACCCGCATCGACGTTTCCGGGCTGACGGCGTACTACGGGAAGTTCAAAGCCGTAGCCGACGTGAACCTGACCATCGAGCCGAAGAACGTCACCGCATTCATCGGGCCGTCCGGATGCGGGAAGTCGACGGTGCTGCGCACGCTCAACCGGATGCACGAGGTGCTTCCGGGGGCCCGGGTCGAGGGGCAGGTGCTCCTCGACGGTGAGGATCTGTACGGGCCCGGGACGGACCCGGTGGCCGTCCGCCGCACCGTCGGGATGGTCTTCCAGCGACCGAACCCGTTCCCGACCATGTCCGTCTACGAGAACGTCATCGCCGGGCTCAAGCTGAACGGGATCCGCAAGAAGGCGCTCCTCGACGAGCGGGCCGAGGAGTCACTGCGGGGCGCGAACCTCTGGGAGGAGGTCAAGGACCGGCTGGGCCGGCCGGGCGCGGGTCTGTCCGGTGGGCAGCAGCAGCGGCTTTGCATCGCCCGGGCGATCGCGGTGGAGCCGCAGGTCCTGCTGATGGACGAGCCGTGCTCCGCGCTCGACCCGATCTCCACTCTTGCGATCGAGGATCTGATCGCGAAGTTGAAGTCGAGCTTCACCATCGTCATCGTCACCCACAACATGCAGCAGGCGTCGCGGGTCAGCGACTCGACCGCCTTCTTTTCGCTGGAGAAGACCGGCGACCCCGGCCGTCTCGTCGAGTACGACAAGACCTCGCAGATCTTCAGCAACCCCAAGGAAAAGCGGACCGAGGACTACATCTCCGGACGGTTCGGCTGACGGACGGGGAGATTGGCGGACAGGACGCGCGGATGCTCCCGGTACCGCGTGGGGCCGGTCAACCGGGGGGGGCAAAACCGTGGCTCGACAGGCGAGGACCCGGCCGTTCCGGCAGGCCTGGCGGTCGTGGCAGTAGACCCGGCAGCCGACGGGCGTCGGTACCGCGGCCCATCCGGTGGGACGCGGAGACGGACGACGAGCACCGGGCCGGGGGGCTTCCCGGCGTTGTTGATCGCGGACGAGGACGTCGACGACGGCATGCTCGACGCCTTCGTCGCGAACGGTGTCGAGGTCAGTGTGGTGGCGGACGGGGCGCTGGCCCTGCTGGAGATCGGTCTGCGGCATCCGGCCGCGCTGCTGATCAGTGCCCGGCTGCCCGTGGTGGACGGGGTGACCGTCGTGCGGACGGTGCGTAGCGTGCCCGGTCACGACGACGTGCCGATTCTCCTCGCGGTCGGCCCCGATGACCGGCCGAGAGCTGCCGCCGGACTCGACGCGGGGGCCAGCGCCTGCGTGGGCAAGCCGTACCGGGTTCCCGAGGTCCTCGCGATGGTGGGGTTCATCGGAACCGGACGGGCCGGAACGTATCCGCCCCGGATGCACGAGCCGGAGGTGCTGCGCGGCGGACGGGTGCTGCTGGACCGCGCGGCGCACGAGGTCCGTCTCGACGGGGCCGTGGTCCCGGTCCCGCCGCGGGAGTTCCGGCTGCTCGCGCTGCTCCTGGAACAGACGGGCCGGGTCGTCACGCGCGAGACGCTGCTGCGAGAGGTCTGGGGTTCGGCGCAGACGGAGACGAACACGCTTGCCGTGCACGTGCGGCGGCTGCGGCGACGGCTGGGCGAGACGGCCGGCCAACCGACGGTAATCGAGAGCATCCGCGGGGTCGGCTACCGCTTCCGCGCCGTTGCCGATCCGGGTTGAGCCCTTCCGCAGGGACGTCAGCCGGGCAGCGCGTAGACGCCCGGCGCCACCCGTACCACGAGGCCATCGTCGATCAGTCCGGCGAGGGCGCGGGTCCGCTGCACCGGATCGTCCCAGACCTGATCGAGGATCTCCTGACCCACCTCCGGACTGGCGTCACGCAGGACGGCGAGCAGCCGGCCGCGGACCTGGCGGTCGGTGCCGGCGTACCCCTGGGGCCGGCGCGCGGGCCCCGCGCTCGGCGGGCTGCCCGCGGACACCCACGCACACCGTCCCAGCAGGGGGCAGGCGGCGCAGCGAGGCATCCGGGCAACGCAGACCAGCGCGCCGAGCTCCATGAACGCGGCGCTGGCCCGGGCGGCCGTCTCGGCGTCCGGCGGCAACAGCTCCGCGATCTCGACCAGGTCGCGGCGGCTGACCGTGGCCGGCTGGTCGGCTCTTCCCTCGACGGCCCGGGCGAACAGCCGGCGCACGTTGACGTCGACGACCGGATGGCGCTGGCGGAAGGCGAAGGCGGCAACCGCCCGCGCGGTGTACGTCCCGATGCCGGGCAGCGCGAGGAGATCGTCGAGGTGCCGGGGGATCTCGCCGTCGTGCCGTTCGACGACGACGGTCGCCGCCTGGTGCAGCCGCAGCGCGCGCCTGGGGTAGCCTAACCGGCCCCACGCCCGGACGGCCTCCCCGGCCGGCTCGGCGGCGAGCGCGGCGGGCGTCGGCCACCGGTCCAGCCAGGCCTCCCAGACCGGCAGCACCCGGCTGACCGGGGTTTGTTGCAGCATCACCTCGCTGACCATGATTGCCCAGGGGCTCGTCAGGGGACGGCGCCACGGCAGGTCCCGGCCACAGACGGCGAACCAGTCCAGGACGAGATCGGCCAGTGGTCCGGGCGCGCTGCTGATTCCGGCTGTGCTGGTCATTCCCGCCATCGTGCCAGGCGACCAGGCCGGCCGGAGGCGGCAGGCGGCCTCCCGTCGCCTTCGGCTACTACACCTAGCACTACCGTACGCAGCGTTACTACACGTAGCGTTCGAGAATGCTCGACTCGGCGAGCCGGGAGAGGCCCTCGCGGACCGCTCGGGCGCGGGTCTCCCCGACGCCGTCGACGGCCTGCAGATCGTCAACCCCGGCGGCGAGCAGTTTCTGCAGGGTGCCGAAATGATCGACGAGCCGGTCGACCACCATCCGTGGCAGTCGGGGCACCTTCGCCAGCATGCGGTAACCGCGCGGACTGATCTGCCGGTCCAGGATGTCCGCCCCGCCGGAGAATCCGATCACCCTGGCGAGGACGGTGAGGTCGAGCAGGTCGGTCGGAGACATCGCGGACAGCTCGCCCAGGACCTGCGCGGCCGTCCCCGCCTTCGACCCGATCGGCAGATAGTCGCGGACGGTGAGTTCACGCTCGGTCTCGACTCCGGCCATCAGCTCCTCGAGCTGCAGGGACAGCAGCCGGCCGTCGGTGCCGAGCTCGACGACGTAGCCTTCGATCTCGTCGGCTATGCGGCGCACCATCTCCAGCCGCTGGCTCACCGAAATCGCGTCGCGGACCGTGACGAGGTCCTCGATCTCCAGTGCGGACAGGGTGCCCGCGACCTCGTCAAGCCGCAGCTTGTAACGCTCGAGGGTGGCCAGGGCCTGGTTCGCCCGGGACAGGATGGCGGCCGAGCCGTCCAGCACGTACCGCCGCCCGGCGACGTACAGCGCGATGATGTGCATCGACTGGCTGACCGAGATGACGGGGAACTCGGCCTGCTTGGCGACCCGCTCGGCGGTCCGGTGCCGCGTGCCGGACTCCTCTGTCGGCACCGTTGGATCCGGTACCAGATGCACCGCCGCGCGGACGATGCGCTGCAGGTCGGACGACAGCACGATCGCGCCGTCCATCTTGGCCAGCTCGCGCAGCCGGGTTGCCGAGAACTCCACGTCGAGCTCGAAGCCACCGGTGCACAGACCCTCGACGACCTTGTCGTGGCCGAGGACGATCAGTGCGCCGGTGTGCCCGCGCAGAATGCGTTCCAGGCCGTCGCGAAAGGGGGTTCCGGGCGCGACCGCGGCCAGTGTCGCCCGGAAGATGTCGTCTCCGGGTGGTCCTGCCATTAGGCTCCCTCAACTCCTCGGCTCCCCCCACCGTCTCCCATTACCACTGTCGCGATGCTATCGGGGCGACGGGAGCCGGTGGGGTCCACCTCATCGTGAAGTACCGATATGGTTAGAAAAATACACACTTTCTACGTTTCATGCATTTTGCCGATCGCGCCGATCAGGTCGGGTACCTCGGTGACTTTCATGCCGTCCGGAGCCGGGCCGGGGTCCGCCGGAACGAGCGCCCGGCGAAAGCCGAGCCGGGCCGCGGCGGCGAGCCGTTGGCGTACCGAGCCCACCGCGCGGACCTCCCCGGCCAGGCCGACCTCGCCGACAGCGACGAGATCGGCCGGCAACGGACGGTCTCTGGCCGCGCTGACGATCGCCAAGGCCGTCGCGAGGTCCGCTGCGGGCTCGGCCAACCGAACCCCGCCGACGGTCGCGGCGTACACGTCGGCCCGGCCGAAGCGCACCTTCGCCCGGCGCTCGACCACGGCGAGAATCATCGCCACCCGGGCCGGATCGAGCCCGGACACGGCGCGCCGGGGGATCTGCGCCGAGGTCTCCGCCACCAGAGCCTGAACCTCGGCGACGAGTGGCCGTCGGCCCTCGACCGTTACGGTGACACAGGTTCCCGGCACCGCCTCCAGCCCCGCGCCGCCGGACCGGGACAGGAACAGCCCGCTCGGGTCGGCGATGCCATGGATACCGGAATCGTCCATCTCGAAACAGCCGACCTCGTCGGCCGGTCCATACCGATTCTTGCCCGCGCGGACCAGGCGCAGTGCGGAGTGCCGCTCGCCCTCGAAATGCAGCACCACGTCGACCAGATGTTCCAGGAGGCGCGGTCCGGCGACCAGACCATCCTTCGTGACATGGCCGACAAGCACCGTCACGAGTCCCAGCGCCTTGGCCGTCCGGATCAGGGCCGCGGTGACCTCACGGACCTGGGTGACCCCGCCCGCGGCTCCGTCTACCCCGGCCGCGGAGATGGTCTGCACCGAATCGACCACCAGCAGGGCGGGTGAGACCTCCTCGACGTGACGCAGGACGGCGCCGAGGTCCGTCTCGGCGGCGATCCACAGGTCCTCGTGCAGCGCACCCGTCCGACCCGCCCGCAGCCTGACCTGCGCCGCGGATTCCTCCCCGGTGACGACCAGCGCGCGGGCACCGGCGGCGGCGCTGCGGGCCGCGACCTCCAGCAACAGGGTGGACTTGCCGACCCCCGGTTCCCCGGCGAGCAGGATCACAGCGCCGGGAACGAGGCCGCCGCCCAGCACGCGGTCGAGCTCGTCTATCCCGGTCGGGCGACGCCTCGTCGCGGTCACGTCGACGGACATGACCGGCAGAGCCGGTGCCGTCACTGCGGCGGACGAGGCGGAGCGACCCCCCGCGACCAGGCCGGCCCCGCGGCGTGGGGCGGGGGCCTGCGCCTCCAGCGTGCCCCACTCCTGGCAGCGCGAGCATCGTCCCGCCCACCGCACGGACTCCGAGCCGCAGCTGTTACACCGGAACCCGCCTGAGGCCGCACGGCTCGACGGGCGACCGCCGGCCGACGGGCGAGTGGATGCCATGGACGCAACGTTAGTCCGCTGGTCCGACATGTCGGTGACAGCGGCGCGCGGAATGGGTCCCCGGGCGTCGGGTACCCGCGAATGGGGATACCCGGCCGGATCCCGCTGGGCGGATCGGCCGGCGGTGGGTCAGCCCGCGGTGGTGGCGCCGGCCGACGGCGAGGCGGGCTCCTGCCCTGCCCCCGGGGTCCCGGTAACCGCACCCCGCGCCGCCGAGGCGCCGGGTGCGGGCTGCTCCACCGGAACGTCCAGGGTGATACTGCCGGCCTTGGCGAAGGTGATGGTGACGGGCACCTGGGACCCGATCAACAGGTTCTTCTGGACGTTCTGCAGGGTCGGCGCGGAGCCGTCGGCAATGAAGATCTTTCCGGAACCGGGTGGCAGCTCGGCGGGGCTCGGTACCTTGCCGCCCGCCGCGAGGGGGGAGGACACGCCGATGATGGTGTCAGGCTCGGTGCCCGCGTTGAAGAACGCCGAGACGATCTGTGCGGAGTCTCCCCGGGACAGCGGGCCTGCTACATAGACGTTGCGCAGCGTGATGCTGTCGACGGCGCTCGAGACGCTGTTGGTCGTGGTCCGGGCGAGGTTCGTCAGCGCGTCGTTGCCGGAAGCGCAGCTTGCCAGGCCAGCGGACCCGACCACCGAGGCCAGGATCGCGGCACCGATCCGGCGGGAGGCCATGCGCCGCCTGAAGGTGGACTGTCGACCGGCGTCGTGGCCCGGCTCCGGGGCGGCGGACGCCCCGCCGACGGCGGGTGTGGCTGACGTGGAACGGGCACCCAGACGGCGGCTCACAGCTCGGTGGCTCCTCCTGCGCGAGACCGGTGCCTCGGGTGCGCACCGGTGCTGGTTGACGGTCGTCCCGTGGAGTGATCACCGGTGGCGCCGCCTCCATCGCCGGCCGTCGTAACCGGCGCGGAGAGGCCACCCCCGGTGCCCGGATGATTCGGTCTAAGACGGTCCGTGACGGTCCGTCTCCCGACTCACCCGTGCGGGGCTAACACTAGCCATCCCTCGGCATCACGTGCGGAGGCTGTGGGCGGTACGAAACCCGTGGATCCGGCCCAGGAGCACGCTCGGGCCGGATTCCGGCGCCGTAGCCGGGCCGGCTGGCCTGGGCGGTTGGTCCGAGCGGCCCCGGACGTGGGCAGCATCATGGCGTGGGGGGGAGCCACGACCTGTCGGGCGACCCGGCGGGCGCCGTCCGTTCCATGGCGATAGCCCGTTTCATGGCGGGATGACCGTTTCATAGTCAAGACGACCGTTACATGGTGATGTGGCGCGATGGGTGCTGGTGCGTCGGGATGCGTCGCGGCGGGACCGGGGTCGGGTGGGCCCGGGTCCGGCACGGCGTCCCGGCCTGGCCGGGACGCCGTGCCGGCGGGCGGACGGGCCGGCCCCCGCGCCAGGTTCGCCGCGCGGCCGCGCTCAACGTGTAGCCAACATCCGCCGGGTCGTCACCCGTTTTACCTGGTAGGCGTCTTCGATGTCGGTGCGCGGCGATCTGGCGGGTGGGTGGGCGGATCTGTGCCCCTGGATGCCCGTCCTCCGGAGCGGGTGGCCGGAAGGCGGCGCCGGGGCCCTCACCTTGGCGTTGCTGGTCTTGGTACCTGCAGCGTGCGTCTGACCTGCGGCGATGCGTGCGTGTTACGCTGGTAGAGGCGGAAGGGGCACGTGACACATGGCGTTCCAAGTCGGCGAGACCGTTGTTTACCCGCATCATGGTGCTGCTCTGATTGACGCGATTGAAACTCGCGTCATCAAGGGCGAGGAAAAACTCTATCTCGTGCTGAAGGTCGCTCAGGGCGATCTGACTGTCCGAGTTCCGGCCGACAATGTCGGCATGGTCGGGGTGCGTGACGTCGTTGGGCAGGACGGGCTGGAACGGGTGTTCGAGGTGCTCCGCGCCCCGCACACCGAGGAGCCCACCAACTGGTCGCGACGGTACAAGGCAAATCTTGAGAAGCTCGCCTCCGGCGATGTGAACAAGGTGGCCGAGGTCGTCCGTGACCTATGGCGACGCGATCGCGAACGCGGTCTTTCCGCGGGCGAGAAGCGAATGTTGAGCAAGGCCCGGCAAATCCTCCTCAGCGAGCTTGCGCTCGCCGAGGGCACCAACGAGGACAAGGCGGAGGCCATGCTCGACGAGGTTCTCGCCGGATGATCGTGGGCTTGTTGGCGCAGGCGTAATTCGTCCGGCCGACAGGCGATCTATTCGGCACGGCATGATAATCCGGAAAGGCATTCTCTTTCCGGGAGACCGCCGTCCCGAGCGCGTTGCCGACTCAGGTTCCGGCTGAGTGGCGTCGAGACGGTGGTGGGCGGTGTTGCGCCCACCGGCGGCTCGCGCCGAGCCGGCTGGATCCGCCATGCCCTCGTGGCGGATGGCACACGGGAGGTCCTGTGGTGGGCGAAGGTCACCGGTTGCCGGTGGCGAGCCCCCGGGTGGCGGCGATCGTGCCGGCTGCCGGCCGGGGTGAGCGGCTGGGGGGAGGTACTCCCAAGGCGCTGCGAGCCCTCGGTGGCAGGCCCATGCTGGTGCGTACGGTGGAATCGTTGCGCCGCTCCAGGCTAGTGACGCAGATCGTTGTCGCGGCGCCACCGACGCTGGTCGATGCCGTGGCCCAGTTGCTCGGCGGGGGCGTGCATGTGATCGCCGGCGGCGCCGAGCGGGTGGATTCGGTCCGCCGCGCCCTGCGGGCCGTGGACGACGACGTCTCCGTGGTACTGGTCCACGACGCCGCCCGGCCGCTGACGCCCCCCGAGCTGGTCGACGCGGTGGCGGCGGCGGTGCTCGACGGGCATCCCGCGGTGATTCCCGTCGTGCCGCTAGCCGACACGGTCAAGGAGGTGGACGCCGACGGGCGGGTGGTGCGTACCCCGCCGCGGGACGGCTTGCGAGCCGTGCAGACCCCGCAGGGATTCCGCCGCGACGTGTTGAGCGCCGCGTATGCGCTCGAGGACATCGCCGTGACCGACGATGCGGGACTGGTGGAGGCTCTGGGAGTGCCGGTGACGACCATTCCCGGCGCGCAGGAGGCATTCAAGGTGACTCGACCGGCGGATCTCGTGCTCGCCGAGGCGCTACTCGCCCGCTGCGACTCCGCGGACGACGCCCGGCCCGCGGAGCCCCAGTTCGCGGGCGCCCGGTCCACGGACGCCTGGAGTGGCGGATGACCGGCGGCCCGCGGCGGGACGAACCCGTCGTGGACGCCGCGCCTACCAGCCGGCAGGCTCCCGCGTCCAGTTTGGTGAACACGGTGATCCTGCCCCGGGTCGGCGTTGGGGTCGATGTGCATCCGTTCGCCGCCGGCAGGCCGTGCTGGGTGGCTTGCCTGGAATGGCCGGGGGAGACCGGGCTCGCCGGGCACTCCGACGGGGACGTCGCCGCACACGCGGCTTGTGACGCACTTCTCACCGCCTCGTGCCTCGGTGATCTGGGTCGAGTTTTCGGCACGGACCGACCGGAGTACGCGGGTGCGTCGGGCGCGGTCCTGCTGGCCGAGACGGCGCGGCTTCTCGGTGCCGCCGGTTGGGCGATCGGCAACGTCTCGGTCCAGGTCATCGGGAGCCGGCCCAGGATGGCCGGGCGTCGCGAGGAGGCGCAGAAGGCGATGTCCGTGGCCTTGGGCGCCTCGGTGAGCCTGTCGGCCACCACCAGCGACGGACTCGGCCTCACTGGGCGGGGCGAAGGCTTGGCCGCCATCGCGACCGCGCTCGTCGTCCGCGCCTGACGGCGAGCCTGTCACCGGTGATATGCCGTTTTGTCATCGACTGACCGCGTGCCGGCGCGGAGATGAGAGGGTGAGCTGACCCTGGCCCCTCCCCGAGGAGTCTGATGGCTGACCGCCTTCCAGAGTTGGTGAGGGCCCTTGCCGACGCCCGGACCTACGTCGTTCTGGCGACGATCCAGCCCGACGGCTCGCCGCGGATGACGGTGCTGTGGGTGGACCGCGACGAGGACGAACTGCTGCTGTCCACGGTGCGGGGGCGCGCGAAGGAACGCGACATCGCAAGGGATCCGCGGGTCGGACTGATGTTCCTCGACCAGGGCGATCCCTACGGTTACATCGAGGTCCGCGGGACCGCTACCCTGATCGAGGATGGCGGCCGGGAACTGATCGACCGGCTGTCGGTGAAGTACACCGGAGACGTGTACCGGTGGGATGATCCGGATGAGGCCAGGGTGGTCGTCCGGGTCGTGGCCGACCGGGTACTGACGGTCGGCTGACCCTCCCCTTGGGTCCCGTCGGTCGAGCGGGGCCGTACCCTTGACAGATGGGTCTCCACCTCCACGACACGCGCAGGCGGCGTGTGCGGCCATTCGAGCCGCTACGCCCCGGTCACGTGGGCGTCTACGTGTGCGGGCCCACCGTGCAGGCGGCCCCGCATGTGGGCCACATCCGCACGGCGCTGCCCTTCGATCTGCTGCGCCGGTGGCTGGTGCAGTCCGGCCACTCGGTGACCTTTGTGCAGAACGTCACCGACATCGACGACAAAATTATCATCAACGCGGATCGGGACGGCACCTCGGTCTGGGAGCTCGCCACCCGGCAGACCCGTGCGTTCGACGACGCCTACCGCACTCTCGGGATCCTGCCCCCGACGATCCAGCCGCGTGCCACCGGTCACATCCCCGAGATGATCGCGCTGGTGTCGGCCCTCGTGGAGAGGGGATACGCGTACGCCAGCGGCGGTTCGGTCTGGTTCCGGGTGGGTGCGTTCGTCGACTACGGAGCGCTGTCCCACCAGCGACCCGACGCGATGCAACCGTCCGTGGAGGCCGAGCCCGGCAAGGCTGACCCCCGCGACTTCGCGTTGTGGAAGGCAGCCAGGCCCGGCGAACCGTTTTGGTCGTCCCCCTGGGGTGACGGCCGGCCGGGCTGGCATCTGGAATGCTCTGCGATGGCCGGAAAATACCTCGGCCCGGTCTTCGACATCCACGGCGGCGGACTCGACCTGATTTTCCCGCACCACGAGAACGAACGTGCCCAGACGGTCTGCGCCGCCACGGCCCGCCCGGTGTCGAACGCGGCTTCGGCCGATTCGCCTGGCCCCGGTGGTGGCGAGCCCGGTGGTGGCGAGATGGCGCGCTACTGGATGCACGTCGGCCTGCTGACGACCGGCGGGACGAAGATGTCGAAGTCGTTGGGAAATTCCGTCCTGGTGGCCGACGCCCTCGACGAGGTCCGTCCGCAGGTTCTGCGTTATCATTTGCTTTCCGCGCACTACCGGTCCACGCTCGACTACAGCGCCGAGGCGCTGGCGGAATCCACCGCGGCCCACGACCGGGTGGAGACCTTCGTCCGCAACGCGTTGGACATCCTCGGCGGGCCCGGGGAGGCGGCGGCACTGGCAGCCGACGAGGTCGTCTCGTCGTCGACCGCAGGGACGGCGGGGAAGGCCGGGACGCGGCCGACGGTGGCCGGAGCCCGGCCGGTGCCGGTTCCCGGGCCGGGTGGTGAGCCGAGGCTCACCCCGCGGCGGGCCTGGTCCGATTTCACCACCGCTATGGACGACGATCTCGCCGTCGGACGTGCGCTGGCGGCCCTGTTCGGCGCGGTGAGTCAGGGAAACCAGGTGCTGTCGAAGGCTCACAGCCGGGAGTTGGCCGGGTGGGTGGACGTGACCCGGCGGATGCTGAACATCTTCGGTCTCGACCCGCATGAGCAGTGGCCTACCGCAGGTGCCGAGTTCAGGCCGGCGCTGGACGGCGCGATGCAGGTCGTGCTGGATCTGCGGTCCGCGGCCCGGGCCCGGCGGGACTATGCGGAAGCCGACGCCATCCGCTCGAGACTGGCAGCCGCCGGCCTGATCGTGGAGGACACTCCAGAGGGCCAGCGCTGGCATCTGGCCTGAGCCGACCGACCAGGTCTCACCAGGTTGATCAGCGTTGACGCCGTGACGATCAGTTGACTGATCTGATCGGCAGGCCGCCTGCCGCCCCGGACGGCGGCAGGCGACCCGGTAGATCAGCGGGCGCGTAATGTGATGCGCGTCCAGGCGCCCAGGTAGACCCGGTCCCCGTCACGTAGCGGAACGGGCTGGCCGGGCTCGATGGGGTCCGGTTCGTCGTTCAGCCGGGTGCCGTTGGTGGATCCCGGGTCGCGGACCGCGTAACCGCCGTCGGGCAGCAGCTCGAACAGGGCGTGGCTGCGGGAGATTCCCGGGTCCTCCGGCGCTCCGGACAGGTCGATGTCCGGATGGATGCCACGGGACTCGCTGCGCCGCCCCACGAGCATCTGAGAGCCGGCCAGGGCGAAGACCCGACGAGGGTAGAAGGTCGGGAACGGGACCCGGTGGTCGTCGCCGCTGTCGTAGTACTCGCGCTCCGCCTCGACGATGGCTTCCCAGACGGTGCTGCCCGTCGGCGCGCGGTCCCGATCCCAGCCGGCGCCACGCCCGGCGCCGGCCCGTGGGTCGTCGAGGACCGCGTCACGGGGGTCGACGTGGCCGCCGCGGGTGCCGCTGTGCCGCGGGTTGCCGCCCCGGCTCTGGGTGACCCGGTCGATGGATGGCGGGGGTGGAGCGGAGGCGTCCATGCCCAGCGGGTCCGCACCGTAGCCGTACTCGGCGTCGCGTCGGCTCCGGCGGTGCGTGTCCGACTCGCGGTCAAGGTCGCCCCGCGGATCCGGATATCCACCCGGCGTCCGGCTGTCGCGGCCGACGGGGTAGCCGCCACGGTTCTCCGGCGTGCCCCAGTCTCGACCGTAGGGATCGCGCCCGTGGTCGATCCGGTCGTCGGGGGCCGGCTGCTCGTCACGCCCGCGTGGGTAGGGGTCACGATCATAGCCACCGGGCGGGCCGTAGGGGTCCTCCTGATAACCGCGGCCCCCCCGGGACTGGTCGGGGTAGCCGTCACGGCCATACCCGCCGTACGAGTCGCCACCGCGCGGGTCGCCGACGCGCGGCGGGTCCGTCACCCCGGGCAGGTCGGCTGGCGAACGGCGGATGCCCAACGGGTCGTAGCCATCTGGACCGTCCGCATCCGGGCCGGTCTGTTCGGCTGGCCCACGCCGACGGTTCCCGTCAGCCGAGCGGCCGGGGGCATCTGCTCCGTAGGGAGCTCGCCCGCCGTCCTCCGGACGGTATTCGTACCTCTCCTGACCACTCATGATCCCAATTCCGCACCGATCGCAGTAGTCGGGTCGTGAGACAGGTGCCCCGTAGGGCATCGTGCCCTCACCTGATCACCGGTTCACCCGGAGGGTCCTCGTCGACCGTGTGTCAAGGACCATCTCATCGATCTTCTTGACGTTCTTCTTCAACCGAACCGTACCTGTTGTGGCATTGTCGACGCGAACCACCTTCTGTAGGAGGCGGTAGGTGTCTTCGTTGCCGGAGGCGAGCGCCAGCTGAGCGTCGCGTCCGAGCAACAGTGTCGCAGTCGCCTCGTCGCCGGCCCGACGCGCCTCCAGGCCCCGTAGCACCGCGGCCGGGAGTTCCACCTGGTCGGTGTAGTGGGTGACTGGGTCGCTGATCCGGCTCCACTGGGTCTCATCGTCCGTCCAAACCGCTCGGACCAGCGCCTTTGACGCCACCCGGCCGTCGACGACGAGGCTGACCCGCGCCGCCGACGTCTCGATTCCCCACGCGCCGGTAGGGTAGCCGAAGCAGCGTTCGTCCGCGGGCGTGGCCTCGCCCGTCAGATCACGTACCACGGGTGCGACCTCCGCGGTGAAGACGCTCATCAGTCCTCCACCCGGGCGGCCACCACCGTGATGTTGTCGTGTCCCCCGGAGTCGATGGCGAAGTCGACGAGGTGGCGGGCGACGTCGATGGCCTCGCAGTGGGGTGGGAGCTGATTGACCAGCGCGGCCATCACGTCGGGCCGGGACGCGTAGTTCCACAGCCCGTCGCTGCAGACCAGTACCGTGGCCGGCGCCTCGATTGGGAACATCTCGGTGTGCGGCGCGACGTCCTCGACGTCGCCGCCCAGCCAGCAGGTGAGGGTGTGCGCCCGCCGGTGTGTCTCGGCCTCGTTGGCTGGGATGAGCCCCGCGCGCGCGGCCTCAGCCGCCCAGGTGTCGTCGGCGGTCAGCCGCTCGCACCAGCGCGGACCGAGCAGGTAGACCCGGCTGTCGCCGACCCAGCCGACCGTGACCATGCCCGGGCCGTCCGGGGTCGGCGGGGTGACGATGGCCGCGGCGAACGTGCACGACGGCGCCATCCGCCCCTCGGCCGCGCTGAGTTGGGCGATGGTCGCCTGGGCCGCGTCGACGGCGGCGTGCAGCGCGGCCTCGGCGTCCTCCGGGGAGAACCCGCCGACGACCGTGCGGGGCGATGTTCGTGGCTTCTTGTAGTCGGCATACGATGGTTCGAGGATGTCGAGCATCTCCTCGGCCCGGCTGACGCCGCGCGACGGGCGGGTGTCGTGGTGGACGGGGCGCCCCGGGCCGTGGGCACGCACCGCATCCGCGAGGACGGCCATGGCGGTGGTCGCCGCGGCGGCCGAGGCCTGCCCGGAGCCCGGAGTGGTCGACACGCCGTCACACACCACCGCGATCAGCGTGCCGTACACGACGGCCAGGCCCATGGCGTCCTCGTTGGTGGTGTGCCGGACGCCGCGGTCGCACACGCCGGCGAGCTGGCCGAGGTCGACCTCGCTGTGGTCGGCGTCGCCGTGGCCGGGGTCCGGGCCCTCCAGCCCGTGACCACAGACCTCGCAGTACCGGTCGTCGGCATACACCGGCGCCGCACACACCGGGCAGCGACCCAGGTCGTCGTTGAGTTCGAACGGCCCCCCGGTGATCTGGTAGGCGACTGTGGGGGCGTCGTCACGCGGGTTGAGGTCCACCGTCATGCCGCCGGGAGAAATCGGCCGCGGCCGGAAACAGCCGGGGGAACGCATGCGGGCGGTGTGCGCAGAGCCATGTGCTGGGTGCCTCCTGCCCCTGACGGTCGGGTCCTTGACGGTCGGGTCGCTAACGGCCGGATCGTCGATGCTCGCCGTGGCCGTCTCGGGACACCGACGGCGCGCGCCCGATGATCGACCGAGGTGGTCACACTCGTCGAGCTGGTCATCACGCATCCATGGAGACGTATTCTCCCAGCTTCTCCCGCGGCACGTCGAGGGTGTAGATCGCCGTGCCGGCGACCTGATCCGACGCGCCCGCCATCGCCGGCGGGCGACCCTAAAAGAGCGTAAAGGCCGGGGGTGGATGGTGGCAGGGCCCCCGCACTCCGGGGAACCCCGGGCCCGCCGGTCGGCGTGGTGATGCGCACCTGACCCTCCTGACGCCGGTGAGGGGCGGCCGGACCACGTCAGGTCGGGCCGTGGGCCTGCCGGCCCTCAGGATAGGGCGCCGGGTCCCCGGAAACGGCCATGTCGAGGTATGCCCATGGCAGAGGTCCTCCGCCGAGCTCCTGCCGAGCTCTCGCTGAGCGTGCCCCGACACGCCGGTGTCGTCCGCCGTATACCGTGGTCACATGGTCATTCCCCGGGCGTGTACTGGTCGGTGGTCCTGATGGCCGGCGCCGCTCGCCGGGGCGATGGGATCGCCCGCGGCGGTCAGGGCGGTCGGGCCGCCAAGTCCGGTTCCCACCGCAAGGGGGCCTCCACGGGCAGCGGCGGTCACGGCCGCAAGGCGCTGGAGGGCCGTGGGGCCACGCCGCCCGCGCAGCTGCGCCCCGGCCATCCCGCCCAGCGTCGTGCGGCGGCGGCTGCTGCGGCCCGTTCCGCATCGGCCGGAGCCGAGCGGGGTCGAGCGGCCGCCGGCCGGCGCGGGGATGGTGGCCGCGCCGTCGCCGCTGCGGCCACCACCGGGCCGAGCGCCGCGGGGGGTTCCGCGGGGACCGGGCGCCCACGGCGGACCGAGGGCGACGAGCTGGTGGTCGGGCGCAACGCGGTGGTCGAGGCGCTGCGGGCCGGGGTGCCGTCGTCGGCCCTTTTCATCGCCGGCGGGCTGGACTTCGACGAGCGGCTCGCCGACGCCCGCCGACTCGCCGGGCGGGCCGGGATCGCCGTGGCCGACGTCGGCCGCACGGATCTCGACCGGATGTGTGGCACCGCTCCGCATCAGGGTCTCGCCCTCGTGGTACCGCCGTTCTGGTATGCCCATCCGGATGATCTCCTCGCCCGCGCGCGCTCGTCCCCCCCCGGTCTGCTGCTGGCGCTGGACGGGGTCACCGATCCCCGCAACCTCGGGGCTGTGGTGCGCTCGGCCGCCGCCTTCGGTGCCCATGGCGTCGTCGTTCCGGAGCGTAGGGCCGCCGGCATGACCGCCGCGGCCTGGAAGACCTCGGCGGGGGCCGCCGCCCGGCTGCCGGTGGCGCGCGCCACCAACCTGGCCCGCACGCTCGTCTCCTACGCGGCGGGCGGCCAGTTCGTCGTCGGTCTGGCTGTGGGCGGCGAGGTGAGCATCGACGAGCTCACGATGGCGACCGACCCACTCGTCCTGGTGATCGGCTCCGAGGGACGCGGGTTGTCCAGGCTGGTCGAGCAGCGCTGCGACGTGAGGGTCCGGATCCCCATGGCGGGTGCGGTGGAGTCCCTCAACGCGGGGGTGGCCGCTGGGATCACGCTGGCCGAGATCGCCCGCCGCCGTCGGATCGGCTGAGCCGGCCGATCGGTGGGTCCGCCGGGTCTCCGCCGCCGGGCGGGGCTGCGGAAGTTGACCTGGCCGGCGTCGCCGTGACCGGGAAACCGTGACCGGGAAACGTAGCGCGCAGCCCCGTGTCCCGGAGGGGACACGGGGCTGCTGGCCGCGCGCCGATCAGTACCGGCCGGGCGCGGACAGTGAAAGCTGGCGCGGGAAGTCGGGCAGCTCAGATCTTGTGACCCCAGCACGGCTTCGATGCGTACCAGGGGCTCGTCCCCTGCTGGGCGTACAGGATGCGGGCGCGGTGCCACTGCTCGGCGACGCTGGCGTGCTGCGGCAGACCCTTGCCGCCGACCCCGCGCCAAGTGCTGGGCAGGAACTGGAACAGCCCGCCGGCGCCGATGGAGTTGACCACGCGCGGGTTTCCCCCGGACTCACACGGAATCACCTTGGAGAGCAAGCGGTCGGCATTCGTCGACGCGCTGACCGGCTGGGACAGCGCGAGGCCACCGCCGATCGAGGCCGCGAGAGTGGTGGCGGCGATCAAGGCCCGGGAACCGAGCCTGATGCGGTTGAGGCCACGAGCGAGCGAACGAGCGTTGGACATTGAGTTGCCCTTCCCCACGCCTGCGAGGTGAGCTGTCGGGTTCGGGCTGGGAATGCCCGGCCGCGCATCGCGGCTTCACCCCGAGAACGCCTTTTCGTGGCGCCCGGAATTGGTTCCCCCGCTCCTGCCGAAGGTTTGATTCTCGTCGAGCGGGGGCAGGATGCGGCGTGCCGCCCGACGCATGCCATCAGGTGACGGCACGGCAATGAACATAGCTGAGAGCGACCCAGGAAAAACAAGAGTATGTGAGGATGCACACAGTGCATCCTGTTTACTTATCCCGATCTTTTTAATGGTGTTTCGCGCCCGCGTGCGCGCCCGATTCTAGAGGTTGTCCAGCGGGCTGGAAATCCCTAGTCCGTAGCTGGGTCGTCACGTTGACGGTAAACAATACGCGGTGCGTGGAGAAACTGTTCCGCCGCGTAGTGATCAAGCCTCCGCTACCCGCTGCCGGCAATCTCTAACCAGGATCTGGAAAAATCTGTGCCGGCGTTCCGGCGGGCCCGCACCTATCGCCCGCTTTCCGGACTATACGGCACGAGGGAATCATGTCATATGTCGGATCTACCAGTCGGTGCCGGACACCCGGTCCCGGCGCTGCGTCGCCGCCAGCCGCCAGCCGCCAGCCGTCATGCCGCCCGCGAGGCGGGTGCGTTCGGGTCGGTCAGCGGTTGTAGGACCAGGCCGAGCCGGTACCCCGGTACTGCTCCACCGGGATCGGTGTGGTTCCGGCCCGCATCCGATCCGTTTAGAGCTGACCGTGCAGGTGGTCGATCTCGTGGGCGACAAGCCGCGCCAGCCCCTGCCGATAGACGGTGATGTGCCGGTTGCCGTCGATATCGGTGTGTTCGACGTGCAGCTCCAGCGGCCGGGGGACGAGGCCACGGACGTCAAAGAAGCTCAGGCAGCCCTCGTACTGCTCGTCGGTCTCCCGGGAGGTTTCGATGACGCTGGGGTTGAGCAGCGTGAGCGTGTCGCCGCCCGGGGTACGCACGATCGCTGCGGCGCGGTTGATGCCGACCTGCGGCGCGGCGATGCCCATGCCCTTGCCGAAGGTGTGCAGGGCGGATACCCGTTCGAGGGCGGAGGACAGCTCGGCCGACGACCCGACGCGCGTCCTCGGCCTCGTCGGGCAGGGCGAACGGGCGGGCCGACTGCCGCAGGATCGCCTCACCCTCCTGCACGATGCCAACGGCCGCCATCTGATCGCTGGGACGTGTTCCGGTCTCCGCGGCCGGATCACGTTCCGGCACGGTGGCCCGGAAGTTCCATTCCAGTCGGTAGCGGGCGTGCAGCGGCGGCTCGGTGGTCGACCAGGTGAAGATCCGCCGGTCGCCGGAGTCGGTGCGGGCGATTGCGGTCCGGAACGGGAAGGCATCGGCGGTCATCGACGTTTCCATGCCCCAGACCACGGGATCCAGCTCGGCCGGAAAGTCCAGCTGCACCGAGAGGAAACTCGTCGGTACCCGCACGGCACGCTGGAACCACGGCCCCCACTTCTCCCTGCTCACCTGGTAGCTGTAGTTGATCCATGCCGATTCGCCGGGATAGAGCGGAAATCGCCCTCGACTGTTCTCGAAGAGCAGCCAGACCTCCTTGAGCGCGTCCCAGTCGGTCTTGACCTGCCAGGCCATCTGCTCGCCGCCGCAGTGTGCGCTGAGCTGGAGGTCCTCCCAGCGCAGTGGATCGGATCGGTACAACCGCGCGGAGCGTTCCGGATCTCCCGGGAACCGGTCAACCGATATCCGCATCAGATACCGGGTGACCGGTTCGCTGCCGGCGTTGAGAAGACGTCTTCGCTGGTGGGCGACGTACATGCTGTCGTCGTAGTCGTAGCGGAGTTCGGCCCGGTCCTCCTCGACGACCAGGCCCCCCGGTCCGGGGGGGACCCGGCCCGGGCTCTCGGCGACGACGGGCCCGGGGGGCCGGGGCCGGGTCGACGGAGGGGGTCGCGACGTGGGCCACCGGCGTCGGGCCGGGTCCGGCCGGAACCGTCGGCGGCCCGGGCGGCTCGCGCACGTCCCGTGCCGCCTCCCACGGCCGTGCGGCCAGGTGGAAATAACTACCCGGGATACGCAGCGCGTCGGCGATGCGTTCGATCAGGGAGAGCCGGGCGATGCGGTCCTCGCCCTGCATGATTCGGCTGACCCTGCTCTGGCTGAGCCCTTCCACCGGCGAGGCGATGCGATTCTGACTGGCACCGTCATATTTCTTCATCAGCCGGAACACCGCGCGGAAGTCTCGCGTCGCACACGCCGTCCGGAAGTCCTCCCGGGCCAGCAGCTTGGGCGATACCCGGTAAGGTCCAGATTCGTACGACATCGAAACGGCCTTCCATGTCGGTACGGTCGGTGAAGGCCGGAGTGAAATCGGGCGATCAGTCCTCCGTCAGTCGACACATCAGGATAACGACGCCATGCCAAACGGGCACAGATGTTCGGCTGAATGCTCGACTATCGGATATCCGACAGCACGGGCTCGGCGGTTTCCCGGGTCTTCCCGGGTCTTCGCGGTGTATGGCGGATGTCGTTTCTGACTCCTTGCGGACAGCGACGGCTGCTGGTGGCGTGCTGTCGCCGCTGGCCGGGGTGGTGTCACGGACGCCACCTAGGAGCCGGGCCGTAGATAGGTGAAGTCTTCCCCTCCAGCGCCCGGTTGCCTGTGGCGCAGACGACGACATCCGCGCGGCCCATACGAGAAAGGCATGCCTGACTGACGTTTCCGGATCCCGGTCGCCCGCGTCAGTCTTGGCGGCAGGCCGGTCCCGCCCTGCGTCGAGCCGCGACCTCCGCCGGGCGGGGCCAGCGTGACGGCGAGCCGCAGCCGGGCGTGACGCCCGAGACCTCCGGGAGGGGTCCGTGGACAGGTGGCCCTGCCCTGCCCAAGCAGGGCCACCCTCGGCCTTTGCCCGAGTCCGGGGAGCCCGCCGAACCGACGGGCCCGGCCGCGCTTGAGTCGACCGTCGCAACCACACCCCGGGGATTCGACCGCTGGGCGGTCACGGTGGCGGCCGGTTCCGACCCGAGGGGGAGGCCTTCCGCGCAGTCGGGCGCATGCCCGCGCCGCTCCTCCGTTACAGGATTTCGATCACAGCGAGGTGCGGAACGGACCAGTCACCTCGTAGGTGATGCCGCCGCTGCTGGAGCCCGAGGTGCCGCGCTGGGAGGAGAAGTACAGCCGGTTACCAGCCGGGTTGAACGCCGGTCCGGTGATCTCCGAGGAGCTCTGGCCAGTGATGCGCAGGAAGGGGGCAACGATGTCGCCGGGGGTGATGATGCAGATCTCCATGTTGCCGCCGTCCTCGGCGACGTAGAGGTCACCGACGGCGGCGACGGTGATGTTGTCGACACCGGTCAGCGGGGCGCCGGAGACGTTGTCGTCGTAGACGATCGCCAGGGTGCTGGCCGCCGCGTCGTAGGCCCACACCCGGTTGTCGCCCTTGGTGGTGAAGTAGCACTTGCCGGCCGAGTACCAGGCGCCCTCGCCGCCGTTGAACAGCTTGGCGCCCGAGACCTGGTCGCGGGTGGGTGTGGGGCTGCCGTCGGGGTCGGGCACGTTTGCCCAAGACAGCACGCCGGAGATCTCCTTGAGTACCTGCAGGGTGCCGGAGGACAGGTTGCCCCAGGTGGTGGGCATAAACCGGTAGAAACACCCGTCGGACGCGTCCTCGGTCAGGTAGATCACCTTCCGGTCCGGGTCGGCGGCAGTAGCCTCATGGTTGAATCGGCCCATCGCGGCCCGCCGGACAGCCGCGTTGACCCCCCACGGGTCGGTCTCGTACACGTAGCCGGTGCTGGTCTCCTCACACGACAGCCAGGTGTTCCACGGGGTGGTCCCGCCCGCGCAGTTGCGGTTGGTGCCGGACAGGATGCTGTAGGCGCCAATGATGTTGGCGTTGCTGTTGAACTTCACGGCACTCACGCCGCCGCCGCCGCTGCCTACCTCGGCGTTGGACACATAGATCCAGCCCGTGCCGTTGGCGAAGCAGGCGCCGCCGTCCGGGGCCCTGTGCCAGGTGTAGCTGGTGCCCGACACGGTCTGGGTGGATCGGGCGATCACCCGGCTGGTGAAGCCTGACGGCAACATGATTCCGTTGGCGTCGGCTGACTGCAGCGGCCCGTAGGGGCTGTTACCCGGTACCGCCGGGTAGGCCACGGCCGCCGCGCGCCACAGCGAGCCACTGAAGGCCGCCGCGCCGACGCTAACAAGACCGGTCCGAAGGAGAGTTCGACGATCCATTCCTGCTCCCATCTCCACGTGAGGATGCCGCGCTCGCCCGAGCGTCTCCGCCCGAGCCACAGTATTCCGTGCCGCTGGCAATCTAACGTACGGTGAGAAAATACGACAGAATTGTGGCGTGAACATTGTGAAACCGGCTGGACAACAATATCAACGTAGAGTCAAGATCGACCCGGTAATTATTCGAGCTGAAATCTTACCCAATGTTCGATGTAATTCGGATGTTGCGGTGGGGGCTGGCCTTGTGCGGTCGCGTCGGAGAGGGCGCTGGTTACTCACGTGGAACGGGTCGACGACCAGGCGGGCGTGCGGCAGAGTCCCAGCGAGGCCTGGCGATCCGTTCAGCCATCGCCGGTGAAGTGCAGGGTGACGCGATGCCGGTCCGACGGCCAGGCGGGCACCTGGAGAACGTCCCGGTGGGCCGTTTTTCCCCGCGGCGTCATCGCGACTTCGACCGAACGCTCACCCGCCGGGATGAACACATCTACGCCGGTAATGAAGCCGATCCAGAAATACGCCGGAATCGGCATCATGAGGTGGGTGACGCCATCGGAATTCCGGTCGAACAGGTAGACGCCCAGGGCCATTTTGAACCGGGGTGCGTCGGCGGCATTCAGCACGTTCTTCCCATCGATGCTGAGGACGTCGTCGGCGTCCCCCCTTATCCCAATGCCG